>DASZJN010000290.1:0-3881 GCA_035948045.1 Acidimicrobiales bacterium
AAGAAGAAGACCACCACCGACCAGCCCACCACACCGATGGTTATCACCAGGGCGCGCCTCCCGCCCTGTGTCCTGCGAACAGCCAGCCACAGGACCGTGGTCAGTGCCGCCACTGCCGATCCCCACAGGATCGCGGCGCCCCAGTTCTTGGAGGAAGCTGACGGGGGAGTCCGGTGAGTGACCGGTGCGGGCGTCGTGGGGGTGGTCGGCGCGACGTTGGGGTGGGCGAGGGCGCTGGCCACCAAGGCCGCGTGAACCACCAGCCGTTGGCTGGCGCTGAAACGCGGGTTGCAGGTTGTCAAGGTCAACTGCGGGGTCGATGTTGCCGCCACCACGGCGACGTCGCTCGGGTCGACCACCTCGCTTCCCGTCACGCTGTACACGAAATTCCCCTGCACGGTGGTCAACCCGATCTGGTCACCGGGCACGAGCGCATCCAGGTGGTAGAAGGGCGCCAGGTACGTGGTCCGGTGCCCGGCAATGGCGGCATTGCCTGCCTGTCCGGGTAGCGGGGTCCCGGGATAGTGGCCGGGACCGGCTTGGAGCCGTATCTCATCAGTGCCTTCGACCACCATCATCGAGAGTCCGATCCTGGGGATGGAGATGATCCCCACCGGACCCCCGATCGCCGGGGGGGCGATCGTCGGGGCCACCTCGGGAGCCCCGGTGGCGGCACCCGGTATGGGGCGCTTGGTGGCTGCCGACCCGGCCAGGTGCTGATCGACGACGAACTGGCTGCGGAGATCGGCCTGACTGCGCGCCGTCATCAGCCCGGTGCCCCACAGCAGGTAGGGAATGAACAGGAGTACCAGGATGCCGGTGACCAGTACGACCCGCCCGACGGCCATTCGTATGGTCGTGAACGACACGCAGGGATGCTAGCGGCACCAGTTGTCGGTGCCGGGGCGCCCCCCGGTGGGCGGATCCGTCGGTCTTGGCCCTCCCTGCCGCCCTGCCCCATGACCCGTCGACGAGGGATGGCTCCAGTACCATCACGTGGTCAGATCCTTGTCCGTCATGTCGGCAATCCGTGGAGCGTCCCAGGCACGGCGCGCTCGACGCCTGGAGTAGCGAGTTGCCGTGAGTGAGCAAGGCGGTCAGAAGCGGCGCAAGCGGCGCAGGTGGCCCTTCGTTGCCGGTATCGTCGTCGTCCTGGCCCTGTGGGCCGCCGTCCTCGGCGTGCGGACGCTGTCGGCCTACCACCACGACAAGAGCGGTCTGGCTGCCCTGCAACAGGTCAAGTCCAATCTGTCGCCGGGCCAGCTGACCTCTGCAGAGTCTGTGCGTCTGCTCGACGAGGCTCACGCCGAGTTCGCCAGCGCGCAGTCCGACCTGTCCTCGCCGCTGTTCGGCCCGATCACCATCGTGCCCGTGATCGGGCGACAGTTCAGAGCCGTCCAGGCCTTGAGCACGGCGGCTGGAACGGTCTCACGTGTCGGCTCGACCTTTCTCACCCAGGTCCATGACCAGCTCGACCAGCCGCATGGCGCCGGCCCCGAACGGGTCACCTCGCTCCGGAGGTTGGCGGCCTATTCCGCCTCGGCCGGGTCGCAGCTCGCCCGCATCGACACAGGCCCATCACAAGCGCTGGTGGGACCACTGGCCTCCAAGCACGACGAGTTCGTATCCCAGCTCGACGACGCCCGCAGCCGGTTGGTCAAGGCGGCGGGGGTGTCGGCAGCCGTGGCCACCATCCTGCAGGGCCCTCAGACCTATGTGGTGCTGGCGTCGAACAACGCCGAGATGCGGGCCGGGTCCGGTGCTTTCCTCGACGTGGGTGTGGCCACGACGTCCGACGGCACGGTGCATCTCGGTGACCTGGGCCCCTCCGGCGACCGGACTCTTCCGGTGGGTGCGGTCAATCCGACCGGCGACTTCCTGCGCAACTGGGGATGGCTCCATCCGGGGTTGGACATGCGGAACCTCGGGCTGACGCCGCAATTCGACGTCACCGCGCCGCTCGCCGCCCGCATGTGGACAGCGCTGACGGGACAGAAGGTGGACGGGGTCCTGTCGCTCGACGTGGCTGGAGTCCGACAACTGCTCACGGCCACGGGACCGGTGGATGTGAACGGACAGACCATCAGCGCCGACGACGTGGAGCAGTACCTCCTCCATGACCAGTACAACGGGCTGACCGCCGACCAGGCCGGGGCGGCCCCCCGGCAGGACGGCCTCGGAGCGCTGACCAGCGCCGTCCTCCGCCAACTGCAGGGAGAGACGACCGACCTGCGCTCCCTCGGTTCCGCAGTGTCCGCCGCCGTCGCCGGCCGCCATCTGATGTTGTGGTCGAGCGATCCTGTCGCCCAGGCGGCCTGGGTGGTGAGCGGTGCGAGCGGAAGTCTCACGCCGAAGTCTGTGGATGTGTCGCTGATCAACCTCGGGGGGAACAAGCTCGATCAGTACATGGCGGTGCACGTCGCCGTGACCACGGCCCCCGTCGGATCGAACACCGCCATCACCCTGACCACCCGGCTCGACAACGGCACGCCCCCGGGCCAGTCGCAGTTCGTCGCCGGGCCCTTCCCCGGGGTGGGCGTCACCTACGGGGGCTACAGCGGTCTCGTGGCCACCAATCTGCCGGCGGCGGCCACTTCCATGACGATGACCGGCGCGGGCCCGCTGGCCATCAAGAGCGCCGAGGGGCCCACGTGGCTGTTGGCGGCGCCGATCGTCATCCCCGCCGGCTCCACCTCGACGGTCGTTGTCCACTTCGTGATGCCCGGCAGCCATGGCTCGATGCGACTGGTCCCCTCCGCTCGCATACCAACCCAACAGTGGACCTCCAACGGCAAGACCTTCGATGACAGCGTTCCCGCCACCATCTCGTGGTAGCCCGTTGGCCGGCGAGGCCCTCGGCCGCGTGTCCTAGGGTTGGCGGGTGACCACGACGAGCTCGGTGGACCGTGGGGCCGAACGGCGAGGGGCACCGAACGAATTCGGCGTCCTCCATCGGATCCGGGGCTCTCTGCGTCGTCGCCTCGGTCTGGCCGTCACTCGCCTGCGCCACCCGCGAGTGGAGTTCGGGCGTGGGTGCGACGTGCGTCGCGGCGCTCGTTTTCTGGTGGCCAGGGGCGCCAGCGCGCGCTTCGGAGAGGACTGCGTTCTCGACTATGGCCTGGTGGTCGAGAGTCGGGGGCGATTGGAGGTGGGGGAGCGAACCGTCTTCGGACATCACTGCACGGTCGCCTCCGACGAGAGCATCCGGATCGGGCAGAACTGCCTGATCGCCGAGATGGTGTCGATCCGCGATCACGATCACGCCTTCTCCTCCACCGATGTCTCCATTGTCGACCAGGGGAGGGACACGGCTCCGATCCGAATCGGGGACAACGTCTGGATCGGCGGCAAGGCCACCATCACCAAGGGCGTGTCCATCGGGTCCAACTCGGTGATCGGCGCCCACGCCGTGGTGACCAGGGACCTGCCCGCCGACTGTGTGGCGGTGGGGATCCCGGCTCGTGTGATCCGCCACCGGGGATCGAAGGTCCCGTTGGTGGAGGAGTAGGGGCAACCCCTACGGGCTGGACGGCCCTACGAGAAGGACGTCCCGCCTCGGTTGGATCTGGTGCTTCGCACGCTGAGGCACACGAGTCCCTCCGAGTACGATTCGGCGGGTGTCACGGCATCCGACGGACTCCCCCCCCGGGCCCCGGCGACAGGGAGATCTGCGGGTGCTCCGCATCTCGCACAGCGGCGTGGTCACTGCCTGGCGGGAGCGTGAGCGCCAGCTCAGGAAGAACGGGGCGGATCTGACACTGGTGGCTGCGACGCGTTGGGAAGAAGGCGGGTCGATGGTGGACTTCGTCCCCGCGGGCGACGAGTTCGCCGTGCCCGTCCGGACCGTGGGCCGGCACCCGAATGCGTTCCTCTACGACCCG
>DASZJN010000291.1:0-3024 GCA_035948045.1 Acidimicrobiales bacterium
CGTCCTCCTGTGCGCCTCGGCGGTGGTGCCCGGCGTCGCCGCCTCGGCAGCCCAGCCCGACATTCCGGCGCCGCCCGGCCTCCCCTCCTTCTACAGCGTCCCCCAACCACTGCCGAGCGGACCGGCGGGCACCCTCATCAAGTCCGAGGTCGTCCCCGACCCGAACCTGGTGGGCGCCACCCTGTACCGGGTGATGTACAAGTCGACCGGGCCCAGAAATTCACTGGTCCCGGTCACCGGAATGGTCGCCGTCCCTAACGGGTCGCCGCCCGCCGGCGGGTGGCCGGTCATCACCTGGGGCCACGGCACCAACGGGATGGCAGACGTCTGTGCCCCGAGCCTGGCCGGATCGTCGCAGATCCCCGCGGCCAACCAGTTGGTGGCGGCGGGCTACGCCGTGACGGCCAGCGACTACCAGGGCGAGGGGACGCCCGGGCTCATGCCCTACATCGTCGGTGCCTCGGCGGCCGAGGACACGGTCAACATCGTCGAAGCGGCCCGCTCCCTTCCATCGGCGTCACTGAGCTCCTCGTATGTGGTCTGGGGGCACTCCGAGGGAGGCCAGACCGCCATGTTCTCGCTCTACGGCCACCGGGACCTTCCCGACCTCCACCTGCGCGGCGTGGTGGCCGGCGCCCCGCCCTCCCAGTTCCCCTTTTTGTACAACTTCCTCGTGACCAGTCCGTTCGACTACTACCTGTTGATGGTGGCGGGCTCGTACCACAGCTACTACGGGAACCTACGGGCCCCGTTGGCCAAGATCGTCACCCCCGCGGGAGCAGCGTTGGTCCCCGCGCTCGACCAGGGGTGCTCCAGCTATGTGAAGGGGGTGGTCGACGCCGCGGTGGCTGCCACCCCGCACCATTCCCTGGCGGATCTCATCCCGCAGAACCCGTTCAAAGTTCCCGAGTGGGCCAAGATCCTCTCGGCCAATGACCCTGAGTCCTTCACGAGGAAGACCTCGACCCCGTTGCTGATCATCCAAGGGGGCAACGACGAGCAGATCCCGGTGATCTCCACCCAGCTCCTCCAGAGCCACTTGTGTCTCATCGGCCAGCCCACCAAGCGGTGGGTGTACTCGGGTCAGAGCCACGCCGGCGTGATCGCGCCCAGCTTGGCGGACATGCTGCACTGGATCGGAGACCGCTTCACCACCACGTCGGCAGTCGATCCCTACGTTCCCACCGCCGGCGGCAATCCGACCATCACCATCGCCCAGACGACCTGCTGAGCGGACGAAGACCCGACGGGCGGCGTCGCACGTGGTCCCGGCTGCGCCGGCTGTTCCCGCGGCACCGACTCCTCGGGCAGCCCACGGTGTGCGGGAGGGTTCTCACTCCGAAGGGGCGTCGAACAGATTCCGGCGTGGCCCGATGCCTAGAGTGATTCGCCATGGAACTCCGACTGGACGGAAAGACGGCTCTGGTCACGGGGGCCTCGCGTGGCATCGGTCAGGCCATCGCCCTGGCCTTCTCCGCCGCGGGGGCGTCGGTGATGATCTCCTCGCGCAAGGCCGACGCCCTGGCCCAGGCCGCATCCGAGATCTCCTCCGCCAACGGCTCCCGGGCGGGGGAGGTCGATTGGCAGGTGGCCAATGCCGGTGACCCCGAGCAGGCCGCGCTCTGCATGGCGGCCACCGTGGGACGATTCGGCGCGGTCGACATCCTGGTCAACAACGCCGCCACCAATCCCTACTACGGGCCCATCATCGATCTCGACACGGCCCGGGCGGACAAGACGGTGAGGGTCAACCAGTCGGGGTACCTCGAGTGGTCCCAGGCGGCGTGGCGCTCGGGCATGGCCGACCACGGCGGGGTCATCCTCAATCTGGCCTCCATCGGCGGGCTGTCGGTGGAGGGCGGAATCGGTTGGTACAACGTGACCAAGGCGGCGGTGATCCACCTGACGAGCCAGCTGGCCGGCGAGCTCGGGCCCAAGGTCCGGGTCAACGCCTTGGCTCCCGGCCTGGTCAAGACCGAGTTCGCCCGCGCCCTGTGGGAGCCCGCCGGGGATGCGATCGCCCGTCGACTGCCACTCCGCCGCCTGGGGGAGGCCGACGACATCGCCAAGGCCGGACTGTTCCTGTGCTCGGATGCGGCCTCGTGGATCACGGGGCACACGATGGTCGTCGACGGCGGGGCGCTGTGCATCGCCAGCGGCGGGGTCTCCTAGTCCATGGTCCCGACCCGGCTGGGCCGCGGGACACCTCAGCGCCGGGCCGACTCAGACGAGGTCGGCGCGGCGGACCTTGCCACTCGGGGTGCAGGGGAGCGAGGCAACCACCTCGAGCTCCCGGGGTGCGGACCACGGGGCCATCGTCGAGGCCACCATGTCCCGCAGCTCGTCGAGACCGGGCGGCGACGACGGGTCGGCCGGCACCACCCATGCCACCACTCGTTCGCCCCATTCGGGGTCGGGTCGCTTCCAGACCGCGACCTGGCCAACACCGGGATGGCTGGCCAACAGGCGTTCGACGGGGGCCGGCCACACCTTCTCACCTCCGCTGACGATGACGTCGGCCATGCGACCGAACACGGTCAGCGTCCCGTGTGGCTCCAGGCGACCGGCGTCGCCGGTGGGGAACCACCCCCCGGAATCCCGGGGATCGGTCCCGTCGCGGTAGGCGCGCAGCAACATCGGCCCGCGGATCATCACCTCGCCGGTGGCACCGGTGGTGCTGTCGCCGCCGATGCGCAGGTCGACCCCGTCGAGTGGCCTCCCGTCGTAGACGACTCCGGATCCGGTCTCGGTCATGCCGTAGGTGGTGATGACGTTGGCGTCCCGCTGCTCGGGTGGAGCCGCGCCTCCCAGCAGCACGGCGCGGTACCCCGAGACGTCGGTCCGACCCAGTGCCGTGGCCACCAGCGCCACCAGAGTGGCGCCGGCGCGTGCCTGGTCCTCGACGGCGGCGGCGTCGAAACGCTCGAGCACCGTGCACGGCGTGCCGGTGACCAGGGCCCGGGTCACCACCGCCAGCCCACCGATGTGGGCGAGGGGCAGGCAGGCCACCCACCGGTCGCGGTC
>DASZJN010000292.1:0-2900 GCA_035948045.1 Acidimicrobiales bacterium
GTCGAGGGCGTGCCGTCGCACACCCCGCCGTCGATAATGGCCCCGAGCTCCCCACGATCGGCGAACGCCTCACTCACCGCTTCCGCGCTGGTGGCCGGACCTCGTCCGTGGGGGTTGGCACTGGTGACGGCCAAGGGACCCCGCGTGCGGCACAGACGCTCGACAACCGGATGGTCCGGCCACCTCACCCCGACCAGATGCCGGGCCGACGAGGGGCCGCCCAGGTCAGCCGTGAAGCGGTTCCCTCTCGGGACGACCACTGTCAACGGCCCCGGCCAGTAGCGCCCGGTGAGCGCTTCGGCTGCGCCCTCCAGTGGCCCGGCGACCACCTGTACCTGCTCCCGGTTGCCGATGAGCACGGGAATGGCGACATCCCGGGGCCGCTCCTTCAAGGCAAAGAGCCGCTCCACCGCCTCGGGCTGTGATGGATCGACGGCCAGACCGTAGACGGTGTCGGTCGGGAGGGCCACGACCAGGCCCTGACCGAGCGCTTCTGCAGCCCGCTCCATCGCCTCCGGATCCGAGGCGGGGATCCAGCTCGGTCCCATCGTCAGCACCTCGCCACGAGCATTCGCGGCCGCCCGGACAGGTCCTGTTCCGTGGCCATGTGGCTGAAGCCGGCACGGCGGGCCGCCTCGATGGAGGGGCGCGCCTGGCTCGGAGCGATCTCGACGACGATGGCGCCCGTGCGACGCAGCCACCGAGGTGCGCCGGCGATGACCGCCTCGATGGCGGCCATCCCGCCCACGCCACCCGCTCCCCGGGCCGCCACCAGAGCCGCCCGCGGCTCCCACCGGCGCACCACGGGGTCGAGATCCGGATACTCGGACTCGGCCACATAGGGCGGATTGGAGACCACGAGATCGACGTGGCCGGCCAACTCGGCGGGAAGGGCGTCGAACCACGACCCCTCCACCAGTCGGACCCGGGAGGCGGCGGTCGGATCGGAGTGGCCAAGGCTGCGGAGATTGTCCCGGGCCACATCCAGCGCGGCGGCGGAGCGGTCGGTCGCCCACACCTCCAAGCCCGGGCCCAGCGTGCCGCCCTCCGTCGCCAGCGAGAGGGCGATCCCTCCGGCCCCGGTCCCCAGGTCCACGCACACGGGGCCCGGGTGCGGGCCTGCCGTCGGGTCGTGGCCGGCTACGTCATCGGGGCCCGAACCGGCCCGGGCGCGGCGCAGTTCGGCCAGAGCCACCCCGACCACCTCCTCGGTCTCGGGCCGGGGTATGAGCACGCGCCGGTCGACCTTCAGGTCCAGTGAGCGGAAGGGCCAGCGACCGAGCACGTACTGGAGGGGCTCCCCGGCCGACCTCCGGTCCGCCAACTCGCGAGCCACCCGTTCGAGCCGCTCTTCACCGCCGTGGTCGGCGGAGGCGTGCTGCACGATCCAGGTTGCCTCTCGCCTCGACCCCAGCTGCGCGGCGATCGACGACACCAGACTCGCAGGTTCGTGGACTCGAGCGGCCTCTCCGGGAGCGGTCCCAGCCGAACCGGTTTCCTTGGCCCGCGTAGCCATCGAATCAACCTTCACCGAGCTGGCGGTAGCGCTTGTCGGCCATGAGGGCATCGGTCAGGTCATCGAGATCGCCCAGCAGGATGCGGTCGAGCTTGTGCAGCGTCAGCTTGATCCGGTGATCGGTCACCCGGTTGTCCTTGTAGTTGTAGGTCCGGATCTTCTCGGACCTTCCGCCACCGCCGATCTGGCTGCGGCGCTGTTGCGACAGCTCGGCGGCCTGGCGGTCCTGCTCGGCCTTGAGGAGCCTCGAGCGCAGGACGATCATGGCCTTGGCCCGGTTCTGGATCTGGCTCTTCTCGTCCTGCATGGCCACCACGATGCCAGTGGGCAGGTGGGTGATGCGTACGGCCGAGTCGGTGGTGTTCACCGACTGTCCGCCCGGACCGGTCGAGCGGTAGACGTCGATCTTGAGGTCGCTGGGGTCGATGGCCACGTCCACCTCCTCGGCTTCGGGCAACACCGCCACCGCCGCGGACGAGGTGTGAATTCGACCCTGGGACTCGGTCACCGGCACCCGTTGGACTCGGTGCGGACCACCCTCGTGCTCCAGCCGTGGCCAAGCGTCCTCTCCCTTGACCAGGAAGGTGACCTCGTTCAGTCCGTCCCGCTCGGACGGGCTCGAGGAGAGCACTTCGACCTTCCACCCCTTGTTGGCGGCATAGCGCGAGTACATCTCGAACAGATCCTTGGCGAAGATGTTGGCCTCTTCGCCTCCCTCGGCTCCCCGGATCCCCATGATCACATTGCGTCCGGTATTTGGATCACGCGGCACCAGGAGAAGCCGGAGCTCCTCCTCCAGCCGGGCGATCTCCTCTTCCGCGTGGACCACTTCGAGCTGGGCCAGCTCACGCTGATCGCCTGAGGAATCGTCGAACATCTCGCGAGCTGCCTCGAGATCGGACTCAGCCGCCAGCAGACGATGCCAGCCGTCGGTCACTTCCTTGAGGTCGCGATGACGCTGGGATACCTGGCGCAGGCGGCGTGGATCCGACGAGAGGGTCGGATCGTTGAGCTCGGCGAGGACCCCTTCGTACTCCTGCTCGAGCTCCGTCAGGCGATCGTGGAACACGTCGTGGAACACGGAGCAAGGGTAGTGGCAACCAGGCGCGACGCCTCAGATGCCCTGCCGGGCAACTCTTGGCCCGAGGAGGGTGGAAGGGTCGGGGAGGGAGCGACTATCGAATCAGGAGGACGCACGCGGGGCCGCGGACTTCTTGCGGGATCCCGTCTTGGCATAGCGACGCTGGAAGCGCTCGACGCGACCCCCGGAGTCCACCAGCTTCTGCTTTCCGGTGAAGAACGGATGACACTCGTTGCACAGCTCGAGGTGGATCTCCGACTTGGTCGAATGAGTGGTGAAGGTGTTGCCGCACGAGCAGCGCAC
>DASZJN010000293.1:0-3188 GCA_035948045.1 Acidimicrobiales bacterium
GACCCGGCGATCCACCCACGCCGAGCGCTTGGGCGGATCGGAGGAGGGGGGCATGAGAAGAACGGTAGCCTCTGACCCGCCATGCTCGACCACGTGTTCGCCCAACTCGTCGGCTCGCACCGACACGCCTTCGAGGCCGCGCTCCTGCAGCGTCAGGCCGTCGAGGAGCGGTTTCAAGTGGATGTCTTCCTGGGGGACGTGAGCTTCGAGACTTCGTACAGCCTCCCGGGCGAGGAGCGTCCGGCGCGGATCCGGGTCGACACCAGCCTGGACTGGCCCACGTGGAGCCAGACCGCCTACCGGAGCTGGGCCATCGGCGAGGAGCCCGACGAGCTCCCCGAAGTGCTCGTGGAGATCGCCTTCCGGGTACAGGGCCTCGCCGGCATCCCCGAGGTGGCGCCCCTCATCGATGTGCTCCCGGACAAGCTGGAGGTGCTGGGGGACGAGCCGCTGGTCCGCGGGTCCGCCACCATCGAGCAGGTCCTTCCCGATGACAGCGGGGGCAGCCCCGAATGCGCCATCGAGGTCTCCTACGAGGGATCCTGCCAGCTGGATGAGGGCCTGCTCGAGAACCCGGCCAGCCTCGACGACGCCCTGGCTCCACTGGGGCGGTCGGTGGCGTCGGTATTGGTTCGCATCGGTGACCTGCCCTTCGCCTTCCGCCCGGCCCAGTCTCCTCCCGCCTGATCGGCGCCGCCGGGTCCTGGCGCCGCTCCCTCACGACCGCTCAGCTGAACAGACCTGCCTCCACCGCCAAGGCCCGCAGGTCGGCCTGGGGCCGGGCGCCGACGTGGGAGATGACTTCCCCGGCACACACCCCGCCCAGGCGGGCCGACTCCTCAGGGGAGAGCCCGTTGGTGATCCCGTAGAGGAAGCCGGCGGCGAAGAGGTCACCGGCGCCCGTGGTGTCGACCACCCGCCCGACAGGGGCGGCCGGGACCTCCACCGCTCCCGAGGCGGTGACCACCACGCAGCCGGCGGCACCGCGGGTGAGGGCGGCCAGCACCCCGGTCTCCGTGACCGCGGCGACGGCGGCGTCGAAGTCGGGCGCTCCGAACAGCAGCGTGATCTCGTCTTCGTTGGCGAAGACCATCTCGAGGTCCCCCTTGAGCAGTTCGAGGAATTCCGCCCGGTGGTGCTCGACGCAGAAGGGGTCGGACAGCGAGAGGGCCACCGCGGCATCGTTGCCGTGGGCCACCTCGATCGCCTCGCGCATGGCCGCCTTGGCCGAGGGCTGCTCCCACAGGTAGCCCTCCAGGTAGACGACCTGGGTCGACGAGAGGTGGCCGCCGTGCAGATCGACCGACCCGAAATCGGAGGCCACCCCGAGATGGGTGGCCATGGTGCGTTCGGCGTCTCCGGTCACCAGCACCAGGCAGTGGCCGGTCACGGCTTCCCCGGGGATGGCCGGCGCCGGCGTCGGATCGAAGGCCACCCCGATCGAGCGGATGTCGTGGGTGAACGCCATGCCGAAGCCGTCATCGGCGACCCGCCCGAGGAAGGCCGCTCGACCCCCGAGAGCGGCCACCCCCGCCGCCGTGTTGGCGGCCGATCCTCCCGAGGCCTCGGTGGTCGGCCCCATGGCGGCATAAATGGACTCCGAGCGGGCCTGGTCGACGAGGGCCATGGTCCCCTTGACCAGATCGAGGGCCTCCAGGTCCTCGTCCTTGGCCGAGGCCAGCACGTCCACCAAGGCGTTGCCGATGGCCACCACGTCGAGCCGGGGATCGGATGGGGCTTCAGCCGTGCCGGCGGTCATCGCCGGCATCACGGCATCGTCGCCCCCGTCCGTCGCGCTGTCGCCACCGGCGTCGGGAAGTTGAGAAGAATCACTGGATTGGAGGTCGCTGTGCACGGTCCGACGGTAGCCTGCCCGACATGAGCGCTCCGACAACCGACGACCCAACCGGCACGCCCGGACCCAACGGCACCGCCGCCTACCGGCTACCCACATCGGTCCGCCCCCACGCCTATCGGCTGGTGCTCACGCCGGACCTGCCGGCTGCCACCTTCGCCGGCGATATCGAGATCGATGTCACGGTCGAGGAGTCCACGCCGTCGATCACCCTCAATGCCGCCGAGCTGGCGATCACCTTCGCCGAGCTGAACGACGGTAATCCCGATGGCGGGTACGCGCTGGCCCCGACGGCCGTCGATCTGGATCCGGACGAGGAGCGTGCCACCCTCACCTTCTCCGAGCCGCTCATGCCGGGGCCGGCCACCCTGCACCTGGCCTTCACCGGCATCCTCAACGACAGGCTGCACGGCTTCTACCGGTCCACCTTCACCGACGAGGCGGGCGTGGACCACACCATCGCCACCACCCAGATGGAGTCCACCGACGCCCGCCGGGCCTTCCCGTGCTGGGACGAGCCCGACCTCAAGGCCACCTTCGAGATCACCCTGGTGGTCGATGAGGCACTGGCCGCCTACTCCAACGGCTCGGTGGTCGAGGAGTCGCCGGAGGCCGACGGAAAGCGCCGGGTGCGTTTCGCCCCGACCATGGTGATGTCCACCTATCTGGTGGCCTTCATCGTCGGCCCGCTGGAGGCCACCGACCCCGTCGACGTCAACGGCGTCCCCCTGCGCATCGTCCATCCACCCGGCAAGGGCGTCCTCACCCCGTTCGCCCTGGCTGTCGGGGCCCACGCCCTCAACTTCTTCACCGACTACTTCGGCATCCCCTATCCGGCCGACAAGCTCGATCTGGTGGCCATCCCCGATTTCGCTTTCGGCGCCATGGAGAACCTCGGCTGCGTGACCTTCCGCGAGTCGGTGCTGCTGGTCGACCCGGCCCAGGCGGCCCGGGTGGAGCTGGAGCGGGTAGCCGACGTGATCTGCCACGAGATCGCCCACATGTGGTTCGGTGACCTGGTCACCATGAAGTGGTGGAACGGGATCTGGCTCAACGAGGCGTTCGCCACCTTCATGGAGGTGCTGGCGGTCGATGCCTTCCGCCCCGAATGGCAGCGGTGGGTCAGCTTCGGTGTCGAGCGGGAGGCGGCCATGGCCGTCGACGGCCTGCACGCCACCCGTCCGGTGGAGTTCCCGGTCGGTCGCCCCGAGGAGGCCCAGGGCATGTTCGATGTCCTCACCTACCAGAAGGGCGGGAGCGTGCTCCGCATGCTCGAGCAGTTCGTCGGACCGGACGTCTTCCGCGAGGGCATCAACGACTACCTGACGACCCA
>DASZJN010000294.1:0-7862 GCA_035948045.1 Acidimicrobiales bacterium
GCCGCCCCGTCGGCGTACTCCACCATGGAGTGGACGATCGACTGGGGGTGGACCACGACGTCGATGGCGTCGTAGGGCAGGCCGAAGAGCTCGTGAGCCTCGATCACCTCGAGGCCCTTGTTCATCAGCGTCGACGAGTCCACCGTGATCTTCGGGCCCATCGTCCACGTCGGATGGGTGAGGGCGTCAGCCACTCCGACCTGGGCCAGCTCCGCTCGGGAACGGCCCCGGAAGGGACCGCCCGAGGCCGTCAGCAACAGCCGGGCCACCTCACCGCGGTTTCCCGCCCGCAGGCACTGGTGCAGCGCGCAGTGCTCCGAATCGACCGGGATGATCTCGGCTCCCTCCGTCCTGCGGGCTTCCTGCACCACCGGAGCGCCGGCGATGATCGACTCCTTGTTGGCCAGGGCCAACCGGCGACCCGCCTGGAGGGCGGCCAGGGTCACGGACAGGCCGGCGAAACCGACCACGCCGTTGACGGCCACGTCGGCCAGGGTGGCGATGGCGGCCAGTCCCTCCACCCCCACCACCAGTTCGACACCGACGGGCAGCATCTCCTTCAGCCGGACGGCGGAGGCGACGTCCCCGATGGCCACCACTTCGGGGTGCAACCGGTGGGCCTGGTCGGCCAGCAATTCCACCGACCGGTGGGCGCCCAGCGCCACCACGTCGAACCGCTCCGGGCACGCCTCGATCACCTCGATGGCCTGGGTGCCGATGGAGCCGGTCGATCCGATGAGGCTCACCCGCACCGGTGCATCGCCGGAGGTGGTCATACCACTAGCCTGCCCGAACTTCAGGCAATATTCAGGGCACGGACCAGGTAGTAGGTGGCGGGAAGCACGAACACGAGTGCATCGACCCGGTCGAGGACACCCCCGTGGCCCGGCAACAGGGTGCCCATGTCCTTGAGCCGCAGGTCCCGTTTGAGCATGGACTCGCACAGATCCCCGATGGGAGCGACGACCGCCACGACCACCCCGAGGAGGGCGGCATTCGAGGCGCTCCAGGGGTGGATGTTCCCCACCACCACGGTCGAGGCCAGGATGGAGAACACCGCTCCCCCGAACAGCCCTTCCCATGTCTTGTTGGGGCTGATGTTGGGGGCCAGAGGGCGACTGCCCAGCCAACCGCCGATCACCAGCGCACCGACGTCGTTGGCCACGGTGGCGATGATGGCACCGAGGAGGAAGGCGATCCCGTGCCGGTTGGGGAAGGACGACGGCGACAGCAGGAGGCCGGCGTAGGCACCGAGCAGCGACACCCAGCCCACGGTCAACAGCGTGGCTGCCGTGCCGGCCACCGGTGACCCTCGCTCGATGCCGAACAGGTACCAGATCAGCGTGAAGACGGTGATCAGCACCAGAATCAGCGGCAGGGCCGCCACCCCCTTGCTGTACGCACCGACCATCAAGGAGATGGTGCCGACGAGGCCCAACAAGGTGGCCGGGTGGTACCCGGCCCGCCGGAGGACTCCGAAGCACTCGCCGGCGGCGAAGGTCACCACGACGACGGTGAGCACCAGCGAGGTCACCGTGCCCAGGCGGAAGGCGAGCAGGGCCACGACGGCCACGGCCACCCCGGTCCCCACCCGGATTCCGATCGGGCTGGTGTCCTCGTGTGGGCCGGGGCCCACGACGTCCGACTCGCTGGCCGGCCGGCGCGCCCGGCGGGGCGCCGGAGGACCTCCACCGGTCGGTCCGTCGACAGCCGTCCCGCCCCGCGGTGACCTGGTGCGATCAGAAGGTGTCCCCCGGTGCAACCGACGACGACCCCCGCCCGCCGTGGCTGCGCCCCCTTCCGGAGCGGCGCCGGAGCCGGCGTCTCCATCCGTTTCTCCCCGGCCGCCGGTGTCCATCGGGCTCTGCTCTCCCTCTCGAACTGCGGTCCGGTCCGCAGCGGCCAGGCTGGCCAGACCCCCCCGCCGGCGACCAGCCCCGGGCACATCGGTGACCGACGCCCCGGGTGGTTCCGCGGCCAGCGGTGGGTCGGCGAGGGCGGCGACGTCGTCGGGGCGCTTGGCCCGCATGCGCGCCGGCCGCAGTCCGTTGCGGCGGGCGCGACCGAGGCGCGCCGATCCGGTCGGGCGCGGCTTTTCGGGCTCGACCACACCCTCGACGACAGGATCCCCATCGGTTGCCGAAAGGATCGGCTCCTTGGCCACCGGCCCCGGTCCTTCCTCCCGTCCAGCCGCTCCGGCCTCGGCGCCGGCCACCGCAGCGCCCACAGCCGGTGGTCTGCCGACGACCGGCCCGGGCTCCGGGGCGCGTCCGGGCTCGACCGGGGCCCCGCCGCGGTCGCCGGCGTCGGGGCCGGCGGGCGCCGAGGCCACCACACCCGTCGGTTCGGTGATGGGGTCGTTGGTGGTGTCGCTGGTGGCCGCGGTGGCGCCTGCGAGGCCAGGATCGTCACCCCGGTGGGGGCTCGGCGATCCGGGCTTCACCGAATCGAGGTCGAACTCCCAGGGGCGGCGTTCGACCTGGGACCGGTCCGTCTCGTCCAGGGAGCCGAGGGCGGCCTGGTCGGTGCCGAACATGGCCGGCTCGAACTCTTCGTCGTGGGCCACCCAGTCGGCGTCCTCCTCGCGCCAGGTCGGCGGCACGATCGCTGTTCCCGAGCCCTCGTCTGCGGCATCACGCGACAGCACGGCCGGAACTTTTCCGGTAGGAGGCTCCGTCCAGTGGGGCAGCTCGGTGACCGCCGGGGTGCCGGTGGGCACCGCGGTCTCGCCGGGGGACACCGGATTGACGGCAGGGATGGTGTGTCCCGGATCGCCGGGCTCATCCGTCAACCGGACGGTGGGTTGATCGAGGCCGTATCCACCGGCTTCCGCAACAGGATCGATGGCGACGGGACCGAGGAGCGATCCCGCATCCCCGGGGGGTGATCCTGCATCGGGAGCCTCGGCGTCTTCCGGCACGACGCCACCAGGGACCGCCGGGAGTTCGTTCGTGGCCTCACCAGCCGGCTCGGCGCCCACGATTCGCACACGATCGCTGGCCGGCCCAGACGATTCGGGGCGCGTCACCGGAACATCGGTCCGGGTCACATCGTCCTCTCGCCCCTCAGGGACGTCGTCCACGTCAGTTGTTTCCTCTCGTCAGCCGGGCCACGGAGGTCCCGACCATCTGTCAGATCTCGAGGAGCTCCTGCTCCTTGTGGGCCAGCAGCTTGTCGATCGATGCCACATGGTCGTGCGTGATCTTGTCGAGGTCCTTCTCCACCCGATCGAGCTCATCGCTCGAGAGGTCGCCCTCCTTCTGGAGGGCATCGAGGTCCTGGCGGGCCGACCGACGGATGTTCCGGACGGTGACCCGGCCATCCTCGGCCTTCTGCTTGACCACCTTCACCAGCTCTTTTCGCCGCTGCTCGGTAGGCACCGGGAAGGCCAGGCGGATGACGGTGCCGTCGTTCGACGGCGTGATGCCCAGGTCCGATCCCTGCAGGGCCTTCTCGATGGCGGGCAGGGACCCTTTGTCGTACGGGGACACGACCAGGAGCCGCGCCTCGGGAACGCTGAAGCCGGCCATCTGGCGGAGCTCCGTCTCGGTCCCGTAGTACTCGATCTTCAGGTGTTCCACCAGAGCGGGTGTAGCCCGTCCGGTCCGGATGGATCCGAACTCCGACAGGGTGTGGTCGACCGCCTTGCCCATGTTGTCGCGGGCCTCACTTACGACCAGTCCTATGAGATCGTCATCCATTAGCAACCCAGCGTAGCCAGCGGGGTAAGGCACCACCTGCGAGCGCATACCACCTGGGACTTCATCGGACCAGGGTGCCGATGGGATCGCCGCCCAGCGCCTTGCGGAGGTTGCCCGGCGCCATGAGATCGAATACACGGATCGGCAGGCCGTTGTCCATGCAGAAGGTGATGGCGGTGAGGTCCATCACCCGGAGGTCCTTGGACACCACCTCCATGAACGAGACCTCGTCGTAACGGGTGGCCGTCGGGTCGAGTCGGGGGTCGGCCGTGTAGACACCGTCGACCCCTCCGTGCGTGCCCTTGCACAACAGCTCGGCCTCGATCTCGGCGCCACGGAGGGCCGCCGACGTGTCCGTGGTGAAGTACGGATTTCCCATCCCGGCGGCGAACACCACCACCCGGCCCTTCTCGAGGTGGCGTATGGCCCGGCGCCGGATATAGGGCTCGGCCACTTCGGCCATCTGCACGGCGGACAGCACCCGGGTCGGCTGACCGTGGTGCTCGAGCGCATCCTGGAGGGCGAGGGCGTTGATCACCGTCCCGAGCATCCCCATGGTGTCGGATGTGGCCCGGTCCATGCCGGCCCCGGCCCCGGTGGTCCCCCGCCAGATGTTGCCCCCACCGACCATCACCGCCAGCTCGAGGTCCAACTCGCCGCGGGTCTCGGCGATCTCGGCGGCCAACCGCTCGACCACGGTGGCGTCGATGGTCTCGTCCGAAGCCGAGGAGGCCAATGCCTCCCCCGACATTTTCAGGACGATGCGCCGGCGCTCACCCACCGTTACCTCAGTCGCCCACGACGACCTGGGCGAATTGCGCCACCTTGGTCGACCCGAGGAGTTTGGCAATGGTCTGCTTCTCGTCCCGCACATAGGGCTGGTCGAGCAGCACCCGCTCTTTGTACCAGCCGCCCAGTCTGCCTTCGACGATCTTCGGCAATGCGGCCTCGGGCTTGCCCTCGTTGCGGGCGATCTTCTCGACCGTCTCCCGCTCCGCCGCCACCTCGGCCTCGGGGACTTCATCCCGCGAGATGTAGATCGGCCTGGCGAAGGCGATATGGGCCGCGATGTCGTGGGCCAGCTCCTCGGTGCCCCCGTCGAGTGCCACCACCACCGCGTTCACTCCCCGGCCGGCCTGGACATGCAGGTAGCTGTCCACGACACCCCCGTCGGGTGCTTCGATCCGGACCACCCTGCCGACGGAGATGTTCTCCTTGAGCGTGACCTTCATCTGATCGAGTTCGGCGCTCCGCTCGTTCAGGGCACCCTCACCCTTGCCGGCCACCAGTTCGGCCAGTGCGGACACCATCTCCACGAACTCAGGGGATTTGGCCACGAAGTCGGTCTCCGACCGCAACTGGACGATGGAGGCGACGTTGCCGGATCGGCCGATGGCAACGGCTCCTTCGGACGCTTCGCGGTCGGCCCGTTTGGCCTGACTGGCCAGACCCTGCTCTCGAAGCCAGGTCACGGCCTTGTCCATGTCCCCGTCATTCTCTTCGAGGGCTCGCTTGGCGTCGAGCATGCCCACCCCGGTCAGCTGGCGGAGCCTCTGGACGTCCTTGGCAGAGAAGGCGGGCACGGCTACGCCTCCCCGGACGGTGCGGCCTGCGTCTCCGAGGTGCTGTCGACGGGCGACGCCGGCTCCGCTCCGGCCGGGGCGTCCGGCGCCGTTGCATCGCCTGGCGTCGCTGCGGGTGGGGCCGCGGGTGCGGTTGTGGCTGCAACCAGAGCGGGCTCGGTCTCTGCGTCCGGCGGGGTGGTCGCAGAGGCGGCGGAGGCGGCAGGCGGTGGTGGCGGCGGAATAGCCGGGGCCGAGGCAGCAGGCGGTGGTGGCGCAACAGCCGGGGCCGGGGCGGCAGGGGGTGGTGGCGGAATAGCCGGGGCCGAGGCAGCAGGCGGAGCCGGTCGCTGCTGAGCAATGAACCGACCCTCGACGACGGCGTCGGCGACCACCCGGCACAGGAGCGCGCCCGAGCGGATGGCATCGTCGTTCCCCGGTATGACATGGGTGATCACGTCCGGGTCGCAGTTGGTGTCCACCACAGCCACCACGGGCAGCCCGAGCTTGTTGGCCTCGGTCACCGCGATGTGCTCCTTCTTGGTGTCGATCACGAAGATGGCGTCGGGAAGCCGATCGAGTCCCCGGATGCCTCCGAGGTTGCGCTGCAACTTCTCGAGCTCACGGGTGTGTCGCAGCGCCTCCTTCTTGGGCATGGCATCGAAGTCACCGGCCTTCTGCATGGCTTCGAATTCCTTCATCCGCTTGACCCGGGTCGAAACGGTCTGGAAATTGGTGAGCATCCCACCCAACCAGCGCTCGTTGACATAGGGCATCCCGCAGGCATCGGCGTAGATGGCCACCGGGCCCTGGGTCTGCTTCTTCGTCCCGACGAAGAGGATGGTCCCGCCCCCGGCCACCAGGTCACGGATGTAGCCGTAGGACTCCTCGATCCCCTTCATGGTCTGGCGGAGGTCGATCAGGTAGATCCCGTTCCGCTCCCCGAGGATGAAGCGACGCATCTTGGGGTTCCATCGCCGGGTCTGGTGCCCGAAGTGGACGCCCGCGCCCAGCAACTGCTTCATGGTGACGACGGCCATGTGACTGCTCCTTGTGACGGTTGGTTCTCCCGGGCACAACACCCCCGGCAAAGGGGGCGACCGTGGACGCGACCGGGTGCGATCGGTACCGCTTGAATGCCAGGCCGGGAATGACCAGGCCCCTCCATGGTACTGCCCCCGGGGCTCGTGCTCCAACCGGCTCGCCGGGCTAGCAGGCGGTACTCACCCGGTGGCGGAGGTGGGCACCCGCTTGGACGCGGGGGCGGCGGCGGCGCTCCCGGCCCCGGCCTTGGCCTTGGACGCCTCCGGTCGCCGGCCCGCGGCCTCGGGTCGATCGGCCAGTTTGGCCCGCAGCTGCAGGACGGCCTTGGTATGGATCTGGCACACCCGGCTCTCGGTGACGCCGAGGATGTCGCCGATCTCCGCCAGGGTCAAACCTTCGTAGTAGTACAGGGTGAGCACGGTCTTCTCTCGCTCGGCCATCTGGCTGACCGCCTGGATCAATGCCTCCTTGGTCTCTTTGACCTCGAAGGTGTCCATCGGGCCCGCCGTGCTGTCGGGCAACGTTTCACCCAGGGTCGACCGGTCCGACCGGTCCCCGCCGCGGAAGACCTCGTCGAGCGCAACCACCCCCACGAACGAGATCTTGCGGAGCGCCGTCTGGAACTCGGCGTCGGTCATCTCGAGGTCGGCCGCCACCTCGGCGTCGGTGGGTGTCCGGTGCAGCGTCGACTCGAGCTTCGAGTACGACTGCTCGACTGCCCGCGCCTTAGCCCGGACCGACCTCGGGACCCAGTCGATGGAACGGAGCTCGTCGATGATGGCACCCTTGATGCGGGGGATGGCGTAGGTCTCGAACTTGATCTTCCGGAGGGGCTCGAAGCGTTCGATGGCATCGATCAGGCCGATGATCCCGTAACTGGCCAGGTCGGCTTCGTCCACGTGACGCGGCAGACCGACCGACACCCGGCCGGCCACGTACTTGACCACGGGGGCGTAGTGGATGATGAGCTGGTCGCGCAGTGCACGTGCCCCGGTCTTCTTGTATTCGGCCCACAGCCCGTCAATGCCGTGTCCCACCGTGTCGACTTGGGTAGCCAATTGTCCCCTTAGGCCCTCGGGTGCGTTCCGGAATACACCGTAAGCAGGCGTTCCTTACTCACATGAGTGTAGACCTGCGTGGTCTGCAAGCTGGCGTGACCGAGCAATTCCTGCACCACCCTCAGGTCGGCACCCCCGTCGAGCAGGTGGGTGGCGAAGCTGTGGCGGAGGGCGTGGGGGTGGGTCGGGACCGGCGATCGACGGTCCAGGATCCGTCGCACGTCGCGGGGCCCGAGCCGGTGCTGCCGACGGTTGAGAAATAGGGCGCTAGCTGGGCTTTCATCGCCAGCAAGCGACGCCCGCGGGCCGTCCAGCCACGTCCGCACCGCCTGGGCGCAGCGGGCGTGGATCAGGACCTGGCGCTGCTTGGACCCCTTCCCGGTCACGGTGACCACCCGACGGGCCAGGTCCAGGTTGTCGAGGTCCAGGTCGCAGAGCTCGGCCACCCGCAGCCCGGCGCCGTACAGCAGCTCGAGCACGGCGTCGTCCCGACGATC
>DASZJN010000295.1:0-4736 GCA_035948045.1 Acidimicrobiales bacterium
ATCGGGTGACCGACTCGTGGCCGACTGCTTGTTCTGCGCCATCGTGGCCGGCGACGTGCCCGCCGACATCGTCCGGACCGATGAGCTCACCGTGGCCTTCCGGGACATCAATCCGCAGGCGCCGCTCCATGTGCTGATCGTCCCGAAGAGGCACATCGCCAACGCCGCCGCGGTGACCGCCGCCGATGCCGCCGATGTCGCCGCACTGCTCGTGGCGGCCAAGGCGGTGGCGGATGAGGAGGGAGTCGGTGGCGAGGACCGCGGCTACCGACTGGTGTTCAACGTCGGCCCCGATGCCCTCAACTCGGTGGATCACCTCCATCTGCACCTGCTGGGTGGGCGCCCGTTCGACTGGCCGCCCGGCTGACCACCACTGCACAGGGCGGTCCCGTGGGATCGCCCGGCCCGGCCCGCTGGTAGGGTCAGGTCCAGAGCGCACGTGGCAGGCACCAAGGTCAAAATTCTCGTTCCCGGCAACCATCTCATGGCCGGCCTGCTCGGCCAGCGCGACGAGTTGCTGCGGGTGATCGAAGGGGCCTTCGGCGATGTGCGCATCGCTGTCCGCGGCAACGAGATCTCCATCGACGGCGAGGGCGCGGAGCGGGTGGGGGCGCTGTTCGAGGAGCTCATCATCCTGCTCGAGTCCGGTCAGGGCCTCGATGCGGTGCAGGTGAACCGGACCATCGACATGATGCACGACGACGTCCGGCCCTCCGAGGTCCTCACCTCCGAGCTGTTGCGGTCTTCCCGGGGCCGCGCCGTTCGTCCCAAGACCGGAGGCCAGAAGCAGTACGCCGACGCCATCGCCTCCAACATCGTCACGATCGGCATCGGTCCCGCCGGCACGGGCAAGTCCTACCTGGCCGTGGCCCTGGCCGTGCAGGCGCTGCAGGCCCGCCAGGTCAACCGGATCATCCTGACCCGTCCTGCGGTCGAAGCCGGTGAGCGCCTGGGCTTCCTTCCCGGTGACCTCATGGCCAAGGTCGATCCTTATCTGCGCCCCCTCTACGACGCCCTCCACGATCTGCTCGAGTCAGACGGGGCGCAGCGCCTCATCGACCGGGGCGCGGTCGAGGTCGCCCCACTGGCCTTCATGCGGGGGCGCACGCTGAACAACAGCTTCATCATTCTCGACGAGGCCCAGAACACCAGCCCCGAGCAGATGAAGATGTTCCTGACCCGCATCGGCTTCGGGTCGAAGGCGGTGATCACCGGGGACATCACCCAGATCGACGTCCCCGGTGGCCGGTCGGGCCTGGTCGGCCTGGAGGCGGTGCTCTCCGGGGTGCCGGACCTCGCCTTCGTCCACCTCGGCCAGCGGGACGTCGTCCGTCACCGCATCGTCGCCGACATCGTCGCCGCCTATGAGCGCCGGACGCCGTCGGACGAGTCCCCATGAGCCTGGACATCTACGCCGCCGACGAGCAGGCGGATCATCCCGTGGCGGTGGAGCGCTGGTCGTCGCTGGCCCGATCGGTGCTCGAGGCCGAGGGGGTCGTCGGCGACACCGAGGTGTCGTTGCTGTTCGTCGACGAGGCGACCATCGCCTCGTTGAACGAGCGGTTCCTCGAAACGCAGGGCCCCACCGACGTGCTGGCCTTCCCCATCGAGGACGAGGCGGATCGCAGCGGTCGTTCGCCCGACGAAGGGGGCACCGGGCCAGGATCGATCGAGGCCGACACCGGACGCCTGCTCCTGCTCGGTGACGTGGTGATCTGCCCGGCGGTCGCGGCACTCAATGCGGTCGAGCACGGCGTCACCTTCGACGACGAGATCGCCCTGCTGGTCGTCCACGGGATCCTCCACCTCCTGGGCATGGACCACGAGGTCGACGCGGAAGCCGAAAGGATGGAGCTACGCGAGCAGCAACTGTTGGCTCGCTACTACCGAATGGCTTCATGACCCCTCCTGGCGGCTTCCTGACCGGCACCGGCTCGTTCACGACCGGTGATCTGGCGCTGCTCATCGTGGTGCTGGTGTTGCTGGCCGCCTCCGCCGTGCTGGCGCTGGCGGAGACCAGCCTGGTCCGCATGAGCCGGGCCAAGGCGCTGGCCCTGGTCGAGGACGGGCGTCGCGGCGCCCGGGTGCTGGTCCGCCTCACCGAGAACCCGCAGGGGTTCCTCAACCCCCTCCTCTTGTTGGTGCTGGTCTGCCAACTGGTGGTGGCCACCCTGGTCGGCATCCTGGCCCACAGTTGGTTCGGGGCCTGGGGGGTGGTGGCGGCCACGGTGTTCGAGATCGTGATCATCTTCGTCCTGGGTGAGGCCGTCCCCAAGAACTGGGCCGTCCACCATCCCGAGCGGGCCGCCCTGTTCAGCGCGCCGTTGGTCTCCGCCCTGGTGCGCTTCTGGCCCGTTCGCATCCTCTCGGGGGCGCTGATCGGCCTGGCCAATCTGCTCATCGGCCAGAAGGGCCAGTACCTCGGCTCGGCCGTGACCGAGTCCGAGCTGTTGGCCATGGCCGATGTGGCCCTCGAGGGAGACGTGATCGAGACGGGCGAACGCGCCCTCATCCACTCGATCATCGAGTTCGGTGACACGGTGGTGCGCGAGGTGATGGTGCCCCGGCCGGACATGGTGACCGTCAACGCCGACCAGACGGTCGAAGCGGTGCTGGAGCGCGGCCTCGAGGTGGGATTCAGCCGCATGCCCGCCGTCGACCAACAGGTGGACGATGTGGTGGGCATCGCCTACACCAAGGACATGATCCGAACGGTGCTGTCGGGGAAGGGTGGTGACGCCGTGCGGTCGCATCTGCGTGTGGCCCACTTCGTCCCCGAGACGAAGCGGGTGTCCGACCTCATGCGGGAGATGCAGGCCGAGACCTTCCACCTGGCGGTGGTGGTCAACGAGTACGGCGGTACCGCCGGGCTGGTCACCCTGGAGGACCTCATCGAGGAGCTGGTCGGGGAGATCGTCGACGAGTTCGACGTCGAGGAGGCGCCCGTCGAGCGACTCGATTCCGGGGAGTTGCGGGTGAGCGCCCGGCTGGCGGTCGACGAGGTCAACGAACTGATCGACGCCAGCCTGCCCACCGGGCCCTGGGACACCGTGGGAGGACTGGTGTTCGACCTGTTGGGCCATGTCCCGGTGGCCGGCGAGTCGGTCACCGTGGACGGGCTGCGGTTGGTGGCCGACCGGGTCAACGGCCGTCGCATCGAGCGGGTGCGGATCGTGCCGATCGTTCTCGCCGCCCCCGAGGGGGACCCGTGACGGTCTTCCGATCGGGGTTCGCGGCCGTGGTGGGACGCCCGAACGTGGGCAAGTCCACGTTGGTGAACGCCATGGTCGGCACCAAGGTCACCATCACCTCCCCCCGTCCCAACACCACCCGCGCCCAGGTGAGGGGGGTGCTCAACCGGCCGGACGCCCAGGTGGTCTTCGTGGATACTCCGGGGTTGCACAAGCCCCGCACCGCCTTGGGGGAGCGAATGAACGAAGCGGCGGCGGCGTCGCTGGACGACGTCGACCTCGTGGTGGCGATGGTCGAGGCCACGGGGGCGGTGGGGCCGGGCGACACCATGGTGCTGGCCCAGTCGGCCCGGCGGGTTCGGTCCATGGCCCGGACGGCCGCCCTCCAGGCCGGGACGGGCGGGGGCGGCGCGGGGATGGGAGATCCCACGCTGCTGGTGGTGGTGAACAAGATCGACCGGGTCGGCGGGGACGGGGTCCTCACCCATCTCAACGCCGTCGCCGACGTGATCGGGTCCATCGACGAGCACGAGGGCGGGGTGCCGGTCCCCGTCGAGTACTTCCCGGTGTCCGCCACCACCGGCGAGGGTGTGGCCGGCCTGGTCGACGCGGTGGTGGCGCGGATGCCCGAGGGGCCCCGCTATTACCCCGAGGGGATGGTCACCGACGTGGCTGAGGCCTTCTGGGTGGCGGACCTGGTGCGCGAGGAGCTGCTCCACCGGGTGCAGGACGAGCTCCCGCACAGCATCGCCTGCCGGGTCACGGAGTGGGAGTGGCCCCGGGTCCGCTGCGAGATCCTGGTCGAGCGCGACTCGCAGAAGGGAATCGTCATCGGCAAGGGGGGGATCACCCTCAAGGAGGTCGGGACGGCGGTGCGTCGCCAGATGCCGCCTGGCGCCTATCTGGAGCTGTTCGTGCGGGTGGAGAAGCGCTGGCAGCACCGTGAGGACGCCCTCGACCGGCTCGGCTTCTGATCCCGCAGGGCCGGCCCGGGCCTCCGGCCCTCAACGGGCGGCGTGGGCCAGGCGGTCTTCGATGGCATCCACCATCGAGGATTTGGAGAAGTGTTGCCGGACGTGGTCGGTGCATGCCTCGGCCAACCCGTCATCTCGGGTCCGCCAGTCGAGGAGCTCGCCCAGTTTGCGGGCCAGTGCCGGGACGTCGTCGGGAGGGACGAGGAACCTGGCGAAGTCGCCGGTGAGAATCTCGGGAATGCCCCCGATCGAGGATGCGATCACCGGCCGACCGGTGGACAGCGCCTCGATGACCACCCGCCCGAACGGCTCGGCGTAGACGGAAGGGACCACCACCACGTCGGCGGCGTGCAACGGCCCCACCACGTCGGAGCGCATGGGCAACAGGTGGATCCGCACGTCAGGCGCCGCTTCCGTCAAGTGTCGGGCAAACCCCTCATCGGGCTGCGGCCCGACGATGAGCAACTCGACGGGCCGCCCCCCGCCGCCGAGGCCCGAGACGGCCTTGACCAGGACATCGACCCCCTTCTCGGGGGCGACGCGCCCGAAGAACAGGATGATGAACGGCCCG
>DASZJN010000296.1:0-6203 GCA_035948045.1 Acidimicrobiales bacterium
GCTGGTTGCTCAGGACCACCGGCGCCGTCACCTGCACCTGGGACGACGTGACGCCGACCTTGTTGTAGACGGAGGCCGGGATGTTGGTGACGTCCTGCACGACCGACGCCGGGGCGGATGTCACCGCGGTGAAGTCACCGGCCGACGCCGAGTTGCCGCTGGCCAGCTTCACGATCACCAACACGGCCACGATCACGATGACCAGGCCGACCGCGCCCCACGCCATCATGGCGCCGGACAGTCGACGCGGCTGGGGGACCGGGGCGGGTCGGCCGCCGGGCCGCGGGGTGTTGCCCCCCTTGCCCCCACCGGGACCACCAGGCTTGCCGGCCTTGGCCGTCGGGGCCTTTCCGGTCGCCGCCTTGCCCGTCACGGACCGACTCTGGGCCCGGCTGCGGTCCTTGGCGCTCTGGCCGGCAGACCCGCCGGGGCCGTTGGCGGGCTTGGGTTTGTTCCCCCCGGTCTGGGTCTTGTTCTGGTCCTGAGCCATGGTTCCGCAGTCCCCGATTCGTTAACTGATCGCTGTGAGCGTAACTGGTCGGCCAGGGGGTCTGGGGTCGGCCGACCGGGACGACCGGGAACCTCGGTCGATCGGTGGGGCACCCTCGGTGTTCGGATGGCCGCGGGCCGTGGATGAACCGCCTCGACGGAGGAGTTCGGGCCTACACTGAGCGGCCATGTCGGAAGCGACCATGGGGCACGACGACCGGGAGACGGCGGATCAACCGGATCGGTCGGATGTCGCGGCGGGGATCGACTGGGATGTGGTCGTCGTCGACGGACATCGGGTCCGGTACGGAGTGACCGGCGCCGGCCCGCCCGCCCTCTTCCTCCATGGATGGGGGCTCCGGCCCAACGCCTACCGGAAGCCGATCCAGGCCATGAGCCGCGCCGGATGCCGCGTCTACGCGCCGGCACTGCCGGGTTTCGGCGGAACGCGCGAGCTGGCGGCCGAACACCGCACCTTCTCCGGGTACGCCACCTGGGTCGGGAGGTTCCTCGACGCCGTAGGCGAGGACAAGGTCGCCCTGGTCTCCGGGCACTCGTTCGGCGGCGGTGTGGCCACCGCCTTCGTCTACGAGCAGCCCTGGCGGGCCTCGGCGCTGTTGTTGGCCAACGCCATCGGCAGCCCCACGTGGGCACTGTTCCCCAACGAGGTCCGCACCATGGTCGAGCGCCCGGTGTGGGACTGGGGACGCCACTTCAGTACCGACCTGTTGAACTCCCCGCGACTGTTCCGGCTCCTGCCCGCCCTGTTGGAGGACTTCATCCCCAACCTGTTGCAGAATCCGCTCGGCATGTTCCGAACCGGTGAGTTCATCCGGCGGGCCGATCTGGTGCGCGAGGTCCGGGCCATCGCCAAGTGGGGCATTCCGGTGACCGTGGCGTGGTCGGACCGGGACGGGCTGGTGCCCCGTTCCGCGTTCGACGACCTCCGCCGCGCCGCAGGTGTGGACGGGGTGGTGGTCGACGGCGCCCACGCCTGGCTCATCGCCGACCCCGCCGCCTTTGGCGAGCTGGCCACCAGTGCCCTGGTCGATTCGGGGGCACTCACGACCCGATCCATGCTGGGCGCCTCCTGATCACGCCTCACTCGTCCTGACCGGTCGCATGCCGGGCGGTAGCGTGCATCCAATGAGCGTTCCCATCCGCGATGCCGCCACCGTGATGCTCATCCGGGACGCCCTCGATGAGCAGGGACGTCCGGCCATCGAGGTGTGCATGCTCCGGCGCAACCTGGCCTCCGAGTTCGTGGCCGGGGCCTATGTCTTCCCCGGGGGATCGGTCGATCCTGAGGACCGGGGGCCGGCCGCGGAGGCCCTGTGCCGGGGGCGCACCGACGCCGAGGCCAGCGAGATCCTGGGCATCGACTCGGGGGGGCTGGCGTTCTGGGTGGCCGCCCTCCGGGAGTGCTTCGAGGAGGCGGGGGTCATGCTGGCTCAGCGCCGCGACGATGCCGGTCCCGACCACGGCGCCCTGCTTGACACGGGCGACCCCGACACGGCCCGGCGGTTCGCCGGCTATCGCCGTGCGGTCAACGCCGGGACCACGCGGCTGCTTGACGTGTGTCGGCAGGAAGAGCTGGTGCTGGCGGCCGACCACGTCCACTACGTGAGCCACTGGATCACCCCCGAGGGGGCCCCGAAGCGCTACGACACCAGGTTCTTCATCACCGCGGCGCCACCGGGCCAGGTGGCCAGCCACGACGACGGCGAGACCATCGCCACCATCTGGGTCCAGCCGGGCGAGGCGCTGGCCCGCAACGCGGCCGGGGACATCGAGCTCCTCCCACCGACGATCAGCAATCTCAAGAGCATCGGTTCGTTCCGGTCCACCGACGAGGTCATGGCCTGGGCCCGCCAGGTGACCGACGTCCCCACCGTGCTTCCCATCGTCATCATCGAGGACGGCCACCTCCTCATCCTCCGACCCGGCGACAGCGGCTACGAGGAGGCCCTCGCCGACCGGCTGGCCTCGGACCCGGCGTTCCACGACGACCTCTCCGATGCGGCCCGGGCCGCCTGGGGCCCGAAGGCGGACACGGCCTGATTGCATCGACGGGCCGGGGAGGAGCGGGCGTCTGCCATTAGGGAGCGCCGGTCTCGACCGCCTGGCGGGGAGCGTCGTCCGCCGTCCCGGCGGCCACGGCAGCCTCGACCTGTTCGAGCAGCCGCACCGTGCACCCGTCCATGGCCACCACGGGGGCGATGGTGGTGATCACCGTGTCGGCGATGCGGTCGAACACCTCGGCCAGGGGCTGGCCGGCGTCGAGGGCCACCGGGGTCCCCGCGTCCCCGCCGGCGGCCACCGAAGGATGGAGCGGGATCTGCCCGATCAAGGGGACGCCCACGTCGGCGGCCAGGCGGGCACCGCCGCCCGATCCGAACAGGGCGTAGGAGGTGCCGTGCTCGCAGGTGAAGTCGCTCATGTTCTCGATCACCCCGGCCACCCGCAGGTAGCCCTTGCGGGCCATGTCTGCGGTGCGGGCCGCCACCTTCTGGGCGGCCACCGGGGGAGTGGTCACGACGATGACCTCGGTGCGCGGCAGCATGCGGGCCAGTCCCATCTGGATGTCGCCGGTGCCCGGAGGCATGTCGATCAGGAGATAGTCGAGGTCCCCCCAGTGCACGTCCTCGAGGAACTGCTGGACGGCGCGGTTGAGGATCAACCCCCGCCACATGATGGCGCTGTCCTCGTCGGCCAGGAACCCCATCGACAGGACCCGCAGCACCCCGTCGCCGACGCGCCGCTCCAGGGGCACCATCTTCTTGTCACGAGCCTCCACCTCCCCCTGCATCCCGAGCAGGCGTGGAACGGAGAATCCCCAGATGTCGGCGTCGAGCACCCCGACCGTCAACCCCCGACGGGCCATGGCCACGGCCAGGTTGACGGTGACCGAGCTCTTCCCGACCCCTCCCTTGCCCGAAGCCACGGCGATCACCCGCGCCGTGTCAGGGATGTCGGTCGCCGGCGCCGGGTCCCGGGCCAGCAGGCGGGCCCGGGCCATGACGGCCTGGCGCTGCTCGGCGTCCATGACCCCGGTGCTCACCGCCACGGTGCGGACCCCGGGGAGCGCACCCACGTGGGTCTCCACGTCGCTTTTGATCTGCGTGCGGAGTGGACAGCCGGCCACGGTCAGGGCCACCTCGACCTCCACCGCACCGTCCCCGGCGACAGCCACGGCCGTGACCATGCCCAGCTCCACGATGTCAGCCCCCAGTTCGGGGTCGATGACACCCCGGAGGGCGTTGCGCACCGTGACCTCGGAGAGCTCCCCGGACGGCGCGGTCCCCTCGACGGCGGAACTCTCGGACCTGGTCACCTCGGCAATTCTACCGCTCCGGCCCGCCGTGCCACCCGATGGGATGTCTCACTCCCGCCTGGGCGCGGGTACGCTTGATGCAGTTTCGTGATCCAGGAGGAGCGACGATGAGTGCCACCATGCAGACCGTCAGCATCGGGAAGAAGCCGAATCCGGTCACCCTTACCGACGTGGCCGCCACCAAGGTGGCCGAGCTCCTGGCGCAAGAGGACATCGATGATCTGGCCCTGCGGGTGGCGGTCCGCCCCGGCGGCTGCTCGGGCTTCAGCTACGAGATGTTCTTCGACGCCGACGTGGCCGACGACGATGTCGTGCGCGAGTTCGGCACCGTCCGGGTCGTCGTCGATGCCACCAGCGCCGACCTCTTGAAGGGCTCGACCCTCGACTACAGCGACGGTCTGCAGGGTGCCGGGTTCCACGTCACGAACCCCAACGCCAGCCGCACCTGCGGCTGTGGCTCCTCCTTCAGCTGAGCCGCTGGGCCGCTGAAGCGGTGATCCACTGATCCGGCTTCGAGTCGACGGCACCGACGTCGAAGTAGCCGACGAAGGGGCGTCGCTTCTCGACGTCCTCCGCGATCAGGTCGGCATCCGATCGGTCAAGGACGGGTGCAGCCCCCAGGGTCAGTGTGGATGCTGCACCGTCTGGGTGGACGGTGCGCCCCGGGTGTCGTGCGTGACGCCGGTCCGACGCCTCGACGGTCGTGTCGTGACCACGCTCGACGGGTTGCCGGATTCCGAACGGGAGCGATGGGCCGAGGCGCTGGTCGCCGCCGGGGGGAGCCAGTGTGGGTTCTGCACCCCGGGGATCGTGATGCGACTGGCGGCGCTGGCACCGAAACCGTTGCCGTCCGGGTCGGCGGGGCCGGCCGTCACGCCCGAACGCATCGACCAGGCCCTGGTGGCCCATCTGTGCCGCTGCACCGGATGGCAGACCGTCAGGGAAGCCGCCCTCGCCGCCCTCGGAGGGCAGGCGCCAGCCGGGGAGGATCGGAAGCCGGACCGCGATCTGGAGCAGGCCGCCCGTCGGGCCGGCCTCGAGGGCGGCGTGGCCCAGCAGGTCGGTGCGTCCGTGGTCCTCGGTCGGGCGGGGTTCGCCGATGACACCTGCCCGCCCGACGCGCTGGTGGCGGTGCCGGACGGCGAGGGGGGTTACGCCGTGGCCGAGTCAGTGGTGGCGGCACGGGCCCTGGCCGGCAAGGTGCAGGGGCGGAGCTCGAGCCTGGCCCTGGGCCATCCGGTCTCCCTCCCGTCCGGGCCCTGGGCCCTCACCCTGCGCACCGGCTGGGTCGAGCCGGCCTACGTCGAGCCCGATGCGTCGTGGTGCGCGCCCGGAGGGTCGGCTGCGTCCCCGTGCGCCAACGGCGGCGCCTTCGGAGGCAAGCTGTACTCGCCGGTGATGGCCGACGCGCGGCGGCTCGCCGATGAGCACCGGCGTCCGGTCCGGGTGCTCTGGTCCCGCGAGGACGTGGTGCGCCTCGGCCCCAAGCGGCCACCGGTGGCCGGCGGCATCGATCCGGAGGGATCCGGCGTCCTGCGGGTCGGGGTTCCGTCCGGTGGGGTCTCCGAGGACCGGTGGCGCCGGGTGGCGGCAGCGGTGGCGGTGGTGGCGCCCGGTCTCGACCTCGTACCGGTTCCGCTGTCCGGGCCTCCGATCTCCTTCGACCTGCGGGCCTCGGTGTGGGCGGAGGCCGCCGTCCTCGCCGCCTGTGCCGGAGCCGTCGGCGGCCCCGGTGTGGGCGCCCGGGTCGACGTGCCCGTCGAGGTGTCGGCGCCCTCCGGTGGGCGGGCCGTGGCCCGCTGCCGGCCCGACGGTTCCATCGACGTAGGCGTCGACGCCGGCTCGGTCCTCGATGCGGTGGTGTTGCGCTCCTACTGCATCGGGGCCAGCCATCAGGCCCTCGGATGGGTCCGCTCGGAGGGCATCGCCGTGGACGACCGGGGGGCGGTACGCGACCTCACGGTGCGCTCCTTCGGGATCGTGCAGGCCCGGGCCATGCCCCGGGTGACGGTGACCGTCCTGCCCGGATCGGACGGGCCGGCGGTCAACGGGTCCGACGCCGTGTTCGCGGCCGTGGCCGCGGCCCGGTGGCTGGCCGACGGGCTCCCACCCGAGTGGCCCACCGATCGTGGGGGAGCCGGCCGGCGCTGAGGCCCTGTCGCCCGCGAGCCTGCCGGTGGCCGAGCCCCTGCCCCCCTTGGCGCGCGGGTGGACGAGCCCTGCTCGCCCGCGGCGCCGGCCCGTAGGCTGACCGTCCGTCCACAACCGACGCAAGGTCCACCGAGCCGCCCGACGCCAGGAGCAACCCATGAGCACGCCCATCGGTCCCTACGCCCCCATCGTCAGGGCCGGCCCCTGGCTGATCTGCTCCGGCCAGCTC
>DASZJN010000297.1:0-2942 GCA_035948045.1 Acidimicrobiales bacterium
CGTGGCACCGGTGCCGCACACATTGCTGACGTTGATGCTGCTGTTGCCGTCACCGAGGAGCACCCGGGCCGTCTGGCTCAGTGTCACGTCGACGGAGCCCACCAGCGAGTTGTACGCCACCACATAGGTGGCGATGGAGCCGAGGACGACCACGACGAGCACGGCCGTGGTGGCGGTGAGGACGAGGCGGCCGCGGAACGTCACGGCCCCGGCGCCGATCTCATCGACACCGACCGGTTCGGCGGGGGCACCGGCTCAAGGCTCGCGGAGCACGTAGCCCACGCCCCGGGCCGTGTGGATGAGGCGCGGCTCGTCGCCGGCCTCGGTCTTGCGGCGCAGGTAGCCCACGTAGACGGCGAGCGAATTGGTGCCCGAGTCGAAGGTGTACCCCCACACCCGATCGAGGATCAGCTCGCGGGTCAGGACCTGTCGGGGATGGCGCAGCAACAGTTCGAGCAGGTCGAATTCGATCCGGGTCAGGGTGAAGTGGCGATCGCCCCGGCTGGCCTCCCGGGTGACCGGGTCGAGACTGAGGTCGGCGAAGCGGAGGACGTCCCCGGCGTCGTCGGGGCGGCGCCGCAGCAGTGCCCGCAGCCGGGCCAGCAGCTCGGCGAGGGCGAACGGCTTCACCAGGTAGTCGTCGGCCCCCACGTCGAGGCCCTGGACCCGGTCGTTGATGGCGTCCCTGGCCGTGAGCATGAGGACCGGCATGTCGCTGTCGGCCGCCCGCAGCCGGCGGCACACCTCGATCCCGTCGATGCCGGGGAGCCCGATGTCCAGGATCATGGCGTCGGGGGGCCGGATGGCGACCTCCTCGAGGGCCTGGGCGCCGTCGACCGCCAAGGAGACCTCGTAGCCCTCGAGGCGGAGGGCACGATTGAGGGCACCGCTGACCGCCGGATCGTCGTCGACCACGAGGACTCTCATCGGGCCGGGAGCCTATCGGGGCCGGGTCTGCTTGCCGTGGCAGGCGCCCACTGCGGCGCAGGTCATCGGGGTCTTGTCGGGTTCGGAACGGCGGCGAGCAGGCCGGGTGCGCGGTGGCAGCAGGAGTAGCCTGGTGGATCGCCGGTCGCGGACTGGCGATCCCTTCCGAGGTAGTTCAATTGGCAGAACGCTGGCCTTTGGAGCCAGATGTTGGAGGTTCGAGCCCTCCCCTCGGAGCACCGACGACGGCGTCCCCCATGCGGGCGCTAGCCGGCCTTGCGGGACCGACTGCGCTGGCGGCCGCGGGTGGCGGCGCTTAGGACGACCTTGCGCAACCGCACGGACTTGGGGGTGACCTCGACGCACTCGTCGTCGGCTATGAACTCGAGGGCCTGCTCCAGCGAGAGCAACAAGGGGGGTGTCAGCCGGATGGCCTCGTCGGCCGAGGCGGACCGGATATTGGTCTGCTTCTTCTCCTTGGTCGGGTTGACGTCCATCTCCTCGTCGCGGGCGTTCTCCCCGATGACCATCCCCTCGTAGACCTCGGTGGCCGGGGCCACCAGCAACAGCCCGCGCTCCTGGAGGCTCATCAGCGTGTAACCGGTGGTCAGCCCGCGCCGGTCGGCCACCATCGAGCCGTTCCGCTTGGTCTTGAGCTCGCCGTGCCACGGCTCCCACCCGTCGAACACGTGGTGGAGCATGCCGGTGCCCCGGGTCTCGGTCATGAACTCGGTGCGGAACCCGACCAGGCCCCGGGCGGGGACCCGGTAGTCCATCCGCACCCAACCGGTGCCGTGGTTGACCATCTCGATGAGCATCCCCTTGCGCAGGGCCATCAGCTGGGTGACCACTCCGAGGTAGTCGTCGGGCACGTCGATGGCCACCTGTTCCATCGGCTCGTGGACCTTGCCGTCGATCTCGCGGGTGACGACCTGGGGCTTGCCCACGGTCATCTCGAACCCCTCGCGTCGCATGGTCTCGACCAGCACGGCCAGCTGCAGCTCGCCCCGGCCTTGCACCTCCCAGGTGTCCGGGCGCTCGGTGGTGGCCACCCGCAGGGAGACATTGCCGACCAGTTCGGACTCGAGCCGGCTGAGGATCTGGCGGGCAGTGACCTTGCTGCCGTCGACCCCGGCCAGCGGGGACGTGTTGATGCCGATGGTCATGGACAGGCTGGGCTCGTCGACGGTGATGACGGGCAGGGGGCGGGGATCATCGGGGTCGGCCAACGTCTCGCCGATGGTGATCTCGGCCATGCCGGCCACGGCGGCGATCTCGCCCGGCCCGGCTTCGGCGGCATCCACCCGATCGAGGGCGTCGGTGATGTACAGCTCGGTGATCTTGGTGCGCTCGATGGTGCCGTCGAGCTTGCACCAGGCCACGGTCGACCCTTTGCGCAAGGTGCCGTTGTGCACCCGGCAGATGGCCAGGCGACCGAGGTAGGGGGAGGCGTCGAGGTTGGACACGATCGCCTGCAGGGGCGCGTCGGGGTCGAAGTGGGGGGCGGGGATGCGATCGACGATGGCCTGGAACAGCGGTTCGAGGTCGGTCCCCTCCACGCCCTGTTCGGTGGCGGCCCAGCCGGCCCGGGCGTTGGCGAACAGGATGGGGAAGTCGATCTGGTGCTCGTCGGCATCGAGGTCGAGGAACAGCTCCTCCACCTCGTGGACCACCTCGTCGATGCGGGCGTCGGCCCGGTCGACCTTGTTGACCACGAGGACCACCGGCAGCCGGGCCTCGAGCGCCTTGCGGAGCACGAACCGGGTCTGGGGGAGGGGTCCCTCGGACGCGTCCACTAGGAGGAGGACACCGTCGACCATGGTCAGGCCCCGCTCGACCTCGCCCCCGAAGTCGGCGTGGCCGGGGGTGTCGATGATGTTGATCTTCACCCCGCCGTGGAGCACCGCGGTGTTCTTGGCCAGGATGGTGATGCCCTTTTCACGCTCGAGGTCCCCCGAGTCCATGACGCGATCGGTCATCTCCTGGTGGGCGCCGAACGCGCCGGTCTGGCGCAA
>DASZJN010000298.1:0-8950 GCA_035948045.1 Acidimicrobiales bacterium
ATCAGGGCCTCGGGCAACAGATGGGTCCGGTAGGCCTCCACGCCCTCGGGGGTCAGGAAGATCCGACCGCTGGAGGCCACCATGACCGGGTCCACCACGAGCTGGGGCAGGCCGCCCTCCGCAGCCCGGCGCCCCACGGTCTCCACCACGGCGGGAGTCCCGAGCATCCCGGTCTTCACCGACACCACCGGCAGGTCGTCGAGCACGGCGTCGATCTGGGCCTCGACCATCTCCGTGGGCACATAGTGCACCTCGCGAACCGCGGTGGTGTTCTGGGCGGTGACGGCGGTGACGGCGGTGGTGGCGAACACCCCGAGCGCGGCCATGGTCTTGATGTCGGCCTGGATGCCGGCTCCGGCCCCTGAGTCGGAGCCGGCGATGCTCAGCGCCACCGGCGGGTTGTCGACGGCGGTCACGTCTCGACCATGCCCTCGAAGGGGCTCGATGCCCGGGCGTGGTAGCGACGGGTGATCCTGCCGGCCTCTCGAGCGGCGCGTCCGGCCTGCACCGCGTCGCGCATGGCCCGGGCCATCAGCCGTGGCTGGTGGGCCCGGGTGATGGCGGAAGCCACCAGCACCGCGTCGCAACCGAGCTCCATGGCCACGCAGGCGTCGGATGCGGTGCCGATGCCGGCGTCGAGCACCACCGGGACCCCGGCCTGTTCGACGATGAGGGCGATGTTGTGTGGATTGCGGATTCCAAGACCGCTCCCGATCGGCGATCCCAGTGGCATGACTGCGGCGCAGCCGGCCTGCTCGAGCCGCCGCGCCGCGATGGGATCGTCGCTGCAGTAGGGAAGCACGACGAACCCGTCGTCCACCAACTCCTCGGCGGCGGCAACCAACTCCACGATGTCGGGGAGCAACGTCCGGTCGTCACCGATGACTTCGAGCTTGACCCAATCGGTCTCGAACGCCTCCCGGGCCAACTTGGCGGTCAGGATGGCGTCCGAGGCGGTGAAGCATCCCGCCGTGTTGGGGAGCACCTGGATGTCGAGCGATCCCAACAGGTCCACCAGGGAGTGGCGAGTGGTCGGGTCCACCCGCCGGACGGCCACCGTGGCCAGGGCCGTGCCGGAATCGACCAGGGCCTCGCGCAGCGACTGCGGACTGGTCATTCCGCCGGTGCCGAGGATGAGGCGCGAGGCGATGACCTGTCCGGCGATGACGAGGTCTGCGTCGGGCGGGGAGGAGGGGTCGTGGGTTCGGGGTGGGGTGGCGTCCATCAACTCCCACGGTACCGCCGTCCCGATCCCGCGGTTCCTGTTCCTTCCGGCGACAGCCCGTTCCATCCCACGCAGCGTCGGAGGCGCCGGGGCTACCCCCCGGCGGCGGCGGTCACGATCTCGATCTGATCGCCGGACGTGATCTGCGTCGCCTCCCAGGTGCTCTTGGGGACGACGTCGCCGTTGCGGGCCACGGCGATGCCCCGCGGCGACTCGCACCACTGCGCCACTAGGGCGGCCACGGTGGTCCCTGGTGGACCATCCCACGGGGCGCCGTTGACCAACACGACGGTCATCGGTCCCCCACGGAGAGGGGCGAACGACCGCCTCCACCGGCCGGCGCGAACCGGTCGGGTCCGAAGGGGGCGAATGCACCCCTGAGGGAGGTCCCGTCCAGACGGTCGTCGTCTTTCACCGGCCGGTCAGCGGATCCGGCGGGTTCCGCGAGTCCGGTCAGTCCGGTCAGTCCAACGGTGCCCGCGAGGAGGATCCGGGTCACCTCGTAAGCGGTCACGGGAGCCAGCAAGATGCCGTTGCGGTAGTGCCCCGTGGCCATGATGAGACCGGTCACATCCGTCTGGCCCACGATGGGAGCGTTGTCGGGCGATCCGGGCCTCAGCCCGGCCGTGTTGTCGATGAGCTCGTATTCCTCGAGGGCCGGAACCAGTTGGCGGGCATCGTCGAGCAGGTTGCTCACCGCCCCGATCCGCACCGTGAGGTCGAACCCCCGTTCTTCGACGGTGGCACCGACCACCAGAGTCCCGTCCCGGCGGGGGACGAGATAGCAACTCCTTCCGTGGACCATGCCCCGCACCGTCCGACGCAGGGAGGGGCTCCCGGCGTCGCCTCGCAACCGGAGGGTGATCCCCTTGACCGGACGCACGGGAGGGCGGATGGCCTCGGGGATCCCCCCGATCTGGCCCGATCGGCAGCCGGCGGCCACGACCACCGCTCCGGCAGCGAGACGACCTCCGTGGCGGAGGGTCACACCGATGACCCGCCCGCCAGCGTCGTCACGGCCATCGCTGTCACGGCCATCGCTGTCACGGCCATCGCTGTCACGGCCATCGCCGTCACTACCGCCGCCGATGACGCCGATGTCCACGTCCGACACCTCGTCGTCGCTGAAGGCCACCCGGTGGGCCTTGCACGCGGCCATGAGGGCATCGACCACCCGACGATTGTCCACCTGGTGGTCTTCGGCCAGTTCGGCGCCCCCTCTGATCCCCGGGGCCAACAAGGGCTCCTCCCGCCTGCACTCGCGGGCCGAGAGATGGCGGGCCCCCAGTCCGTGCGCGAGGTGGAATCCGAGGACGTCGGCGGTGGCGGCCTGGTCTGAGGAATCCACGGCTACCAACAGGGTGCCGTCGGCCAGGTAGCCGACCGCCTGACCGGATGCCGTTTCCAGGGCCCGGGCGAACTCGGGCCACTCCCGCGAGGCCCGGAGGTTGAGCGCGATCAGGGCCTCCTCGCCGTAGTAGGCCTCCCCGACGGGAGCCAACATCCCGGCTGCGGCCCAGCTGGCACCGCGGCCCGGCGCGGGGTCGACCACGGTCACCGCCATCCCGTTCACGGCGGCCATCCAGGCGACAGACAAGCCGATGACACCGCCCCCGATCACAACCACGTCAGCAGGTGCCCTGGTGGCCATGCCTCCATGGTACGACGGGGTCGCCGACTGCCTGACAGGGCGAAATGGCCGATAAGGCGTGTACAATCTACGGACCACGCATGGGCCAGCGTCGTCCCGAGCCGGTGGATCCCCTTCCTTCGTTGGAGCGACCGATGACGACTTTGGCTGGAACCCAATCTGGAACCTGTCCCGACGCGCAGCCCTCGCTCACCGCGGTGCCGGTGGCCTCGCCCCGCTCCCGCCCGACGCCCCCCGTGGGCGGCCTCTACGATCCCCGGTTCGAGCACGACGCCTGCGGGGTCGCCCTGGTCGCCGACTTGCAGGGCCGACCCACCCACACCCTGGTCCGGCAGGCGATCTCCGCCCTTGAGCACCTGGCCCACCGGGGGGCCACCGGCAGCGAGGAGGACAGTGGGGATGGTGCTGGGATCCTGATCCAGGTGCCCCATGACTTCTATGCCGCCGTGGTCGACTTCGACCTTCCGGCCCGCGGCCGCTACGCCACCGGCATCGCCTTCCTGTCGAGGAGCGGTGACGAGGCCGACGCGGCCCGTTCGGCCATCGCCAAGCTGGCGGGGGAAGAGGGCCTGGAAGTCCTCGGCTGGCGGGACGTGCCGTTCAACCAGGCGTCACTCGGGTCGATCTCCGAAGCGGCCATGCCGTCGATGCATCAGCTCTTCGTGGCCCCCGCCCCCGGAAGCCCGTTGACGGGGGACGATCCGGCCCTCGCCATCGACCGGCTGGCCTTCGTCCTGCGCAAGCGGGCCGAACACGAGATCGGGGACTGTTACCTGGCGTCGCTCTCCGCCCGCACCATCGTCTACAAGGGGATGCTCACGTCCCACCAGCTGGCCGAGTTCTTCCCCGACCTCTCCGACGACCGGGTCATCAGTGGCCTGGCCCTGGTGCACTCTCGCTTTTCCACCAACACCTTCCCGTCGTGGCCACTGGCCCACCCCTACCGCTACCTGGCCCACAACGGGGAGATCAACACCCTGGCCGGCAACCGCAACTGGATGCGGGCCCGGGAGGCCCTGTGCAAGTCGGACCTCATTCCCGGCCTCGAGCGGGCCTTCCCGATCGTGACCCCGGGGGCCAGTGACTCCGCCTCCTTCGACGAAGTGCTCGAGCTCCTCCACCTCGGGGGCCGGTCCCTGCATCATGCCGTGCTGATGATGATCCCCGAAGCGTGGGAGAACCACCGGACCATGGATCCGGCCCGGCGGGCCTTCTACCGCTACCACGCCTCGCTGATGGAGCCCTGGGACGGCCCCGCCGCGGTGGCGTTCACCGACGGAACGATCATCGGAGCCGTCCTCGACCGCAACGGGCTCCGCCCCGCCCGGTACTGGGTCACCGATGAGGGCCTGGTGGTGCTGGCCAGCGAGGTCGGCGTCATCGATGTCCCGCCCAGCACGGTGGTGCGCAAGGGCCGCCTCCAGCCCGGCCGCATGTTCCTGGTGGACACGGCTGCCGGTCGAATCGTCGATGACGACGAGATCAAGGATGCGCTCGCCGCCGAGCAGCCCTACGCCGAGTGGCTCGACGCCGGCCAGGTCGACCTCGAGGACCTGCCCCCCCGGAACATGCTCACCCCGCAGCACGCTTCGGTCGTGGGCCGCCAGCGCCTCTTCGGCTACACCAACGAGGAGCTGCGGCTGATCATCGGGCCACTGGCCAAAGCCGGGATCGATCCGGTCGGATCCATGGGGACCGACACGGCGATCGCCGTGCTCTCCGACCGACCCCGACTGCTCTACGACTACTTCACCCAGCTGTTCGCCCAGGTCACCAACCCTCCACTGGATGCGATTCGCGAAGAATTGGTCACCTCCCTGGCCTCGACCCTTGGCCCCGAGGCCAACCTGCTCGAACCGACGGCGGCCTCCTGTCGTCAGATCGTCCTCCCGATGCCGGTCATCGACAACGACGACCTGGCCAAGCTGCTCTACGTCAACGAGGACGGGAGCACCCCCGGATTCAGCGCCTTCGCCGTGGACGGCCTGTTCCGGGCCTCCGGCGGAGGAGACGCCCTGCGGTCGGCCATCGAGGACGTGCGGGCGCGGGTGAGCGGGGCCATCGCCGAGGGGGCGGACGTCATCGTCCTGTCCGATCGCAACTCGACCGCGGAATGGGCCCCGATCCCCTCACTGTTGCTGGTGTCGGCTGTCCACCACCACCTGGTGCGGGACAAGACGCGGACCCGTGTCGGCCTGGTGGTGGAGTCCGGCGATGCCCGCGAGGTCCATCACATGGCCCTCCTCAAGGGCTTCGGCGCCGCCGCCATCAACCCGTACCTGGCCTTCGAGACCATCGACGACATGATCGCCTCGGGGACCCTCACCGGAGTGACGCCCCGTCAGGCCCAGAAGAACTACATCAAGGGGGCGTCCAAGGGGATCATCAAGGTGATGTCCAAGATGGGCATCTCGACCGTGGCGTCCTACACGGGGGCCCAGGTATTCGAAGCTGTCGGCCTGGCGGCGGACGTCGTCGAGGAGTACTTCACCGGCACCGTGTCCCGTATCGGGGGAGTCGGCCTGGACGTCCTGGCCGAAGAGGTGGCCGCTCGCCACCGCCTGTCCCATCTGGACCGGCCCACCGAGCTGGCCCACCGCGAGCGTGAGGACGGTGGGGAGTACCAGTGGCGGCGCGACGGCGAGATCCATCTGTTCAACCCCAAGACCGTGTTCAAATTGCAGCACGCCACCCGGGCCAAGCGCTACGACATCTTCAAGGAGTACACCTCCGCGGTCGACGACCAGGCCGCTCACCTCGCCACCCTGCGGGGCCTCATGCAGCTCAAGACGGGCATGCGGCCAGCCCTTCCTATCGACGAGGTGGAGCCGGCCTCGTCCATCCTGGCCCGGTTCTCGACCGGGGCCATGTCCTACGGCTCGATCTCGGCCGAGGCCCACGAGACACTGGCCATCGCTATGAACCGGTTGGGCGGCCGTTCCAATACCGGCGAAGGAGGGGAGGATCCCGATCGCTTCACGCCGGACGCCGACGGCGATTCGCGGCGCAGCGCCATCAAGCAGGTGGCGTCGGGTCGATTCGGGGTCACCTCCGATTACCTGGTCAACGCCGACGACCTCCAGATCAAGATCGCCCAGGGGGCCAAGCCGGGCGAGGGCGGCCAGCTGGCGGGCTACAAGATCACCACCGAGATCGCCAAGACCAGGTTGTCCACCCCGGGCGTCGGCCTCATCTCGCCGCCGCCCCACCACGACATCTACTCCATCGAGGACATCGCCCAGCTGATCCACGACCTCAAGTCGGCCAACCCCAGGGCCCGGGTCCACGTGAAGCTGGTGGCCGAGGTGGGTGTGGGCACGGTGGCTGCGGGGGTGGCCAAGGCCCACTCCGACGTGGTGCTCATCTCCGGCCACGACGGGGGGACGGGGGCCACGCCCCTCACCTCCCAGAAGCACGCCGGGATCCCCTGGGAGCTGGGCCTGGCCGAGACCCAACAGACACTGCTGGCCAACGATCTCCGCGACCGCATCGTGGTGCAGGTCGATGGCCAGATGAAGACGGGCCGGGACGTGGTCATCGGCGCCCTGCTCGGGGCCGAGGAGTTCGGCTTTGCCACGGCCCCGCTGGTGGTGTCCGGCTGCATCATGATGCGGGTCTGCCACCTCGACACCTGCCCGGTCGGCATCGCCACCCAGAAGCCCGAGCTCCGGGCCCGCTACTCGGGGACACCCGAGTTCGTCGAGACCTTCTTCGAGTACATCGCCGAGGAGGTCCGTGAGCACTTGGCGGCGCTCGGGCTCCGCTCCCTGGAGGAGGCCATCGGCAGGGTGGACCTGATCGACCCGGCCCCGGCCATCGACCACTGGAAGGCCAAAGGCCTCGACCTCACCCCGATTCTGGTGCAGCCGGAGCTCCCCGAAGGGGCGGTGCGCTACTGCATCCACGAACAGGACCACGGCCTCGACCGCGCCCTCGACCATGCCTTCCTCGACCACTGCCGTCCCGCCATCGAGCACGGCACCCCGGTGAAGGCCGATATCGAGGTGACCAACGTGGACCGCACGGTGGGCACCCTCCTCGGCTACGAGATCACCGACCGTCACGGGGCGGAGGGACTCCCGGAGGGAACCATCGACCTCACGTTCCGTGGATCGGCCGGGCAGAGCTTCGGGGCCTTCGTGCCCAAGGGCGTCACCATGCGTCTGTGGGGCGACGCCAACGACTACCTGGGCAAGGGCCTGTCGGGGGGCCGGATCATCGTGCGCCCCCCCGAAGAGTCGACCTTCGCCGCCGAGGACAACATCGTGGCCGGCAATGTGATCCTCTACGGCGCCACCGCGGGTGAGGTCTTCCTACGCGGCCAGGTCGGAGAGCGGTTCTGCGTGCGCAACTCCGGAGCCATCGCCGTGGTCGAAGGGGTGGGCGACCACGCCTGCGAGTACATGACCGGAGGCCGGGTGGTGGTCCTCGGGCCCACCGGGCGCAACTTCGCCGCCGGCATGTCGGGAGGCATCGCCTATGTCTACGACCCGGAAGGGCAGTTGGCCCGCGTCTACAACCACGAGGACGTGGATCTCGAGCCCCTGTCGGTTGAAGACCGGGTCTGGCTCAAGGATCGGGTGACGATGCACCGCGTGGAGACGGGATCGGAGGTCGCCCGCCACATCCTGACCGACTGGATCAGCGCCTCAGAGCAGTTCGTCACCGTGATGCCAAAGGACTACCGGCGGGTGCTCGAGGCCACCGAGCTGGCGGTGGCCGAGGGTCGGTCGGTCGAAGAGGCCGTCATGGAAGCCTCCCATGGGTGACATCACGGGGTTCTTGAAGTACCGGCGGGAGCTCCCGGCGCGGCGCCCGGTGCCGGTCCGCCTGCGGGACTGGAAGGAGGTCTATGAGCCGCTTCCGGTCGAAACGGCGCAGCAACAGGGCGCCCGGTGCATGGACTGCGGGATCCCCTTCTGCCACGAGGGCTGTCCTCTGGGCAATCTGATCCCCGAGTGGAACGACCTGGTCTACCGCGACGATTGGTCGGAGGCCATCGAGCGCCTGCACGTCACCAACAACTTTCCCGAGTTCACCGGCCGACTCTGCCCGGCGCCCTGTGAGGGATCGTGCGTGCTGGGCATCAACGACGACCCGGTCACCATCGAGCGGATCGAGTACGAGATCATCGAGCGCGCCTGGGCCGAGGGGTGGGTGTCGCCGGTGGTCCCTGCGGTGCCCACGGGCAAACGGGTAGCCGTGGTGGGGTCGGGTCCCTCGGGGCTGGCTGCGGCCCAGCAGCTGGCCCGAGCGGGGCACCAGGTCGTGGTCTTCGAGCGTGCCGAGAATCCAGGCGGACTGCTTCGCTACGGGATCCCGGAGTTCAAGATGGAGAAGGCGGTCCTCGATCGCCGGCTCGACCAGATGGTGTCCGAAGGGGTGGAGTTCCGGTGCCGGGTCTCGGTGGGGGAGAGCGCCGCCGAGGTGCGAGGGGCGCTGGCCCCCGACGTCACGCTGGTGGGAGCCCGGGACCTGGCCGACCAGTTCGACAGCGTGGTGTTGGCCGGGGGGGCCACCCTGCCCCGCAATCTGTCGGTCCCGGGCCGGGACCTGGCGGGGATCCATCTGGCCATGGACTACCTGAAGCCCTCCAATCTGGTGCAGGAGGGCGTGTTGAAGTCGTCGCTCATCTCGGCCGAGGGGAAGCACGTGGTGATCATCGGGGGCGGGGACACCGGGGCCGACTGTCTCGGTACTGTCCATCGCCAGCGGGCGCTCAGCGTCCACCAGCTCGAGATCATGCCCGAGCCCCCGCCCGCTCGCGCCGGCGACAATCCCTGGCCGACCTGGCCGCTCATCCTCCGTACCTCTGCCGCCCTCGAGGAGGGGGGGGAGCGGGTCTTCTCGGTGACCACGGCCGAATTCCTGGATGACGGGTCGGGCCATGTGCGGGCGCTGCGTGGAGAAGAGGTCGAGGTCGTCTACGACGACAGCGGCCGCCCGGAGTTCCTCCCGGTGGAGGGTTCGCAGTTCGAACTGCCCTGCGAGTTGGTGCTGCTGGCGCTCGGATTCCTGGGGACGGAGCGGGACGGCGTCGTGGCCGAGCTGGACCTCGAGGTGACGGGCCGGGG
>DASZJN010000299.1:0-4093 GCA_035948045.1 Acidimicrobiales bacterium
TCCGGCCAGGGCCGGAGCGACCAACTCGGCGGTCTCGATGGCCCGAGGCAGCACGCTGGCATACAGGGCGCCGGTACCAGCCAGCTCGCCGGTGATCATCAACCGGTCGCGGAGTGCGCCCACCTGTTTACGGCCGAGTCCGGTGAGGCCGCCGCATCCGATCGGCCCGCCGCAGACTCCGGACACGTTGCACACCGCCTCCCCGTGACGGACCAACACCAGGCGAGTGGCCGTGGCCGAAGGGGGAGGCACCGTCCGGATACCGGCCGGCACGGCCGGTGCCGGCGCGGCCTGATGGCCCGCACCGGCCAGGCTGTCGAAGCCCCCGCCCTCGGGGGTCATGCCAGCTCCCCGACGAACTGCTCGAGCTGGCGCAGGGTGCGGCACTCGACCACCTCGTCGCAATGGATGGCGTACTCCCCGACGATCGAGTCGCCCGAGTTCCAGTAGGCCCGAGGTTCGGGATTGAGCCAGTAGACGTGGCGGGCGCGGCCCTGGAGCTCCTTGACCACCCACGCCTGGGAGGCGTGGTAGTTGTTGCGGGCGTCGCCCAGCAGGAGCACGCTCGACCTCGGTGTGATCTCCTCGCCCCACCGCTCCCAGAACACGGTCAGGGCGTGGCCGTAGTCCGAATGGCCGTCAACCCAGATCACGTCGGCCTCGGTATTGATGCGGTGCACGGCCTCGGAAGGGTCGTCGGACCCCTCGAAGAAGCAGCTCACCTCGTCGATCCCGTCGATGAACACGAAGCTGCGCACCTTGGAGAACTGGGAGCTGATGGCATGGACCAGGTGGAGGGTGAATCGGGCGAAGGAGGCCACCGAACCGGAGATGTCGGCGATGACCACGATCTCCGGTTTCGACGGACGAGGGTATCGGAACTTGGGATCCACCGGCACCCCCCCGGTCGAGAGGGAGTGGCGGACTGTGGATCGGAAGTCCAGCGGGCCTTTGCGGCCGTGACGCCGCTTGCGCGCCAGACGCACAGCCAGCTTGCGGGACAGCGGCTGCAGGGACTTGCGCAAAGCGACCAACTCCTCGCGGGTGGCGTGCATGACGTCGATGTCCTCGGGCAGCGGTTTGCGCAACGACTTGGCCAAGGCCTCGCTGCCGCGGTCGGCCACCAGGCGCCGGCGGATCTCGTCCTCGATCTCCTTGCGGAGCTGATCGATCCGCGCCTGGTATTCGTCGCGCAACAACCGCTCCTCCAGGGCGGTCAACGTCGTCTCCGGCGCCTCTGGATCCTGGGGGGCCCGGCGATTGAGCGACGAGGTGGCTGCTCGGGCCTGGTCCACCAGTCGATCGAGGACCCGCTCGAGGTCGAGATTCCGAAGAGTCCGGTACAGGTAGTAGGTCCCGCCCACAGGACGACCGGCCTCCATGCCCGCATAGCGCGTGACCGCCTGCCGAGCCACCGCCGCCACCATGGCGTCGTTGGAGCTGAGCAGCGCCTTGTAGAGCAGGTCGGCCAGCTCCTCGGGGGTCATCCCCTCGCCGGCGCCGGTCCCACCGCCTCTCCCCTGGCCGCGTCGGTCACCGGCTCCGTTGAGTCGGCCGTCGTCGTCATCGGACTCACCCGGCGAATCGAGTTCGTCGTCGATCCGGTAGTCGGGCCCGCGCAGCGAGAAGTAGATCTCGAAGGCGGTCTCGTAGGCCCGCCAGTGGGACGAGGACTTCACCAGGCTGGCCCCGAGGGTGTACTTGATGGCTTCGCGGTCCTCCATGGGCACGTGACGCAGGGCCTCGGCCGCGTCGAGGTGCTCGGTGAGGGAGACGGGGATGCCGGCAGCGCGGAGCTCGGCCACGAAGCCGGTGAGGAGGTCGAGCATGGCGGGCGTCCCCTCGACCTCAGTCGGGAGGCTCCACCCCGGCCAGCTCCTTGGCCGCCCGGTCGATGTCCGACTGGTACTTGAGGAGGATGTGGAGCGTGTCCTTGGCCTGCTCGGCGTCGATGGCCTCGACGCCCAGGACCACCAGGGTCCGGGCCCAGTCCAGGGTCTCGGACACCGAGGGGTCCTTCTTCAGGTCGAGGGTCCGGATCGAGCGGACGATGCGGGCCACCTGGTCGGCCAGCGACTGGCTGATGCCCGGCACCCGCGTCTCGATGATGGCCCGCTCCCGGTCGAGTTGCGGGTAGTCGATATGCAGGTACAGGCACCGGCGCTTGAGGGCCTCCGAGAGCTCGCGGGTGTTGTTGGAGGTGAGGAACACCAGGGGTATCTGGGTGGCCCGCACCGTGCCGAGCTCGGGGATCGAGACCTGGTACTCGGAGAGGATCTCGAGGAGCAGCGCCTCGGTCTCCAACTCCACCCGATCGACCTCGTCCACCAGCAGGACGACCGGCTCGGGAGAACGGATGGCCTCGAGGAGGGGCCGGGCCAACAGGAACTCCTCGGCGAAGATGTCCTCCTCGAGCTGCTCCCAGGCCTGGCCGGAATCGGCTTGGATGCGCAGGAGCTGCTTCTTGTAGTTCCATTCGTAGAGGGCCTTGGACTCGTCGAGGCCCTCGTAGCACTGGAGCCGGATCAACCGGCTCCCGGTGAGCCGGGCCACCGATTTGGCCAGCTCGGTCTTGCCGGTTCCGGCGGGCCCCTCCACGAGCACCGGCTTGGCCAGCCGGTCGGCCAGGAACACCACGCCGGCAATCCCCTCGTCGGCCAGGTAGTCCACCTCGGCCAGGCCCGTGCGGACGGCGGCGATCGACTCGAATCGGGGGGGACCGGCCACCGGGAACCCGGAGACGATGGGAGCCGAGGACCCGAGCCGCCCCGCCGGGTCGACCACCCCGGTCACGACCGCACCTGACCGGTGCCGGTGACCACGTACTTGATCGAGGTCAGCTCGCGTAGGCCCATCGGTCCCCGGGCGTGCAGCTTCTGGGTGGAGATACCGATCTCCGCCCCCAGGCCGAGCTCTTCGCCGTCGATGAACCGGGTCGAGGCATTGACGAGCACGGCGGCGGCATCCACCTCGGCCGTGAACCGGTTGGCGGCGGCCAGGTCCCCGGTCACGATGGCCTCCGAGTGGCCCGACGAGAAGCGGGCGATGTGGGCCATGGCCCCGTCCAGGTCGTCGACGACCGCCACCGACAGCATGAGGTCCAGGTACTCGGTGGCGAAGTCCTCATCGGTGGCCGCCCCGATGGCGGGGAGCACCGCCCGGGTGCCCTCGTCGCCCACCAGCGTCACTCCGGACAACGCGGTGGCCACCCGCGGCAAGAAGGTGTCGGCCACGGCTCGGTGGACCAGCAGGGTCTCGGCGCTGTTGCAGACACCCGGCCGCTGCGTCTTGGCGTTGACCACGATCGATTCGGCCATGGAGAGATCGGCGGCCCGGTCGACATAGACGTGGCAGTTTCCGGCCCCGTCCACCACGTAGGGCACGGTGGCGTGCTCGCGCACCGAGGCCAGCAGTGTCGGCCCGCCCCGGGGGATCAGGCAGTCGATGAGCCCCTCGAGCCGCATGAAGGCCACGGCCGTGTCCCGGCTGGTGTCCTCCACCAGTCCCACCGCGTCGGCCGGCAGCCCGGCCTTCTCCACACCTTCTCGTAGCACGGCGGCGATGGCGTGGTTGGAGGAGGTGGCCGACGACGATCCGCGGAGCAGGACGGCGTTGCCCGACTTGAGGCAGAGCCCGGCGGCATCGCTGGTGACGTTGGGACGGTTCTCGTAGATGATCCCGATCACGCCCAGCGGGACCCGGACCCGCTGGACCCGCAGCCCGTTGGGGCGGACCCAGCCGTCCACCACCTCGCCCACCGGATCGGACAGGCCGGCCACGTTCCGCAGCCCGGAGGCCATGGCCGTGACCCGGTTCCCGTCCAGGCGGAGCCGGTCGAGCGAGGTGACGTCGGCGCCGGACCCTTCGGCCCGTTCCAGATCGGTGGCGTTGGCCTCCAGGATGGCCCCCACCCGCTGCTCCAAGAGGTCTGCGGCACGGGTCAGCGCCTCGTCCCGGGCGGCCGACGAGGACCGGGCCACGAGTCGGCTCGCCACCCGGGCGCGCTGCCCGAGGTCGACCAGTTGGGAAGGCAGGCTCGATAGCACCGTGTCAGCGTACTTCCCAGGCCTCGGACCCCGGAGCCGGAGGCACG
>DASZJN010000300.1:0-12182 GCA_035948045.1 Acidimicrobiales bacterium
GCTGGCCATCGCCGCCCGGCCGGACGACCCCTTCGATGCCAGGGTGGTCGCACTGGTGGAGCAGCGCTTCCATTTGTTCGGCGCTGTGGGCCAGGCGGCCACCGTCATGAGGCTCCGGTCCCCGTTTCAACCCTTGCTGGCGGCCGAACTGATGCAGAACCGCACCTACCTGCGATCCCAGGTGAGGAAGCTGTTCGCCCCCGAGCTCGCCGCCATGGACGACGACGCCGCGGTCCGTGCCCTGGCGGCAGCTGACGTGCTGACCTCCTTCGAGTCCTATCAGCACCTCGTCGGGCATCGGGCCATGGCCGCCACCGAGGCCAAATCGGTCGTCGTGGACTCGTTGACCGCCATCCTCGCGCCCTCTGGCTGACTAACGCCCCGCTCGGGCCGGAGCTGCCCGGGCTTCCGCCAGCAGCCTGTCGTCGTCGGCCAGCAGTGACTTGGCCAGGTCGCGCACCATGTCGAGCACTTCGGGGTGCGCCTCGGGGTCCCATCCCGCCAGCAGCTCCGTCATCGAGTCGCGCCGGGCCGCGGTCAGGCGCTCGATGGCCTCGTGCCCACGGCCGGTGAGCACCAGGGTATGGCCGTCCGCCCCGCCGTTCTGCTCCAGCATGCCCGCCGCCACCAGCGCGTCGATCCCACCCTCGAGGCGTTGCGGTTCGACGTTCAGCCTGGCCCCCACCTGCTGGAGCGTGCACCCGGGCCGATCGGCCAGGCGGTAGAGCATCCACACGGCGCGGGGCTCGAGGTGGATGTCGGCCCTCGCCGCCAGGGTCTCGTAGAGCTCGCTGCGGTTCTCCCGGCTGGCGGCGCGCTCGAGGATCCGCTGGACCTCGCCGAGGGACGTGCGGGGCTCGGGGAGGCCGAGCCCCTCGCCCGGCTCCGTCTCCCGGATGGACTTGCGCAGCTCGAGCTCCGGCAGGGTCCAGCTGAGGAGGAACGCTCCGAAGGCGATGGGGACCCCGATGAGGAACACCGTCTGGATGGTGTGGGCGATGCCGCTGATCACCTCGGCCTGCGCCACGGCGGGGAGATGGTGGATGGACGACGGGTTGTCGCCGTTGATGCTGAACCCGGGGGGTGCCTTGCCCAGATGGAGGGCCTTCAGGATGTTGGTGACGATAAGGTTGGCGTAGATGGCGCCGAAGACGGCCGTCCCGAAGGAGCCGCCGATCATCCGGAAGAAGGTGGTCCCCGACGTTGCCGTGCCCAGTTCCTCATAGGGGACCGCGTTCTGGACCGCCACCAGCAGCACGGACATGACCAGGCCCAGGCCCACGCCGAAGACGGCCATGTAGGCCGCCATGGTCCACGCTCCCGTGCTGACCCCGATCATCGACATCAGATAGAGCCCGACGGTGGTGAGCGCCGTTCCCACCACCGGGAAGACCTTGTAGCGGCCCCATCGGCTCACCAGCAGGCCGGATCCGACCGAGGCGATGAACAGGCCGCCCATCATGGGGAAGAGTCGCAGGCCTGACTGGATGGCACTGACGCCTTTGACCTCCTGGAGGAACAGGGGCAGGAAGGTCAGCGCCCCGAACATGGCGAAACCGATGACGAATCCGATGGCGCTGGCGGCGCTGAATACCGGGTTGGCGAACAGGTGCAGCGGGATGACGGGCTCCGCCGCCCGTCGTTCGGCGAGTAGGAAGGCGACGGCGAGCGCGACTCCGCTCACCGCCAAGCCGATGATGAACGGCGATGTCCACGGGTAGGAGGTGCCGCCGAGGCTGGTGAACAGCACCAGGGCCGTCGCCGACAGGGCCAACAGTGCCGAGCCCAGGTAGTCGATGACCCGGTGCACCCGGCTCAGCGCCCCCGGGAGCGCCACCGCGGTGACCGCCAGTGCGACGGCACCGATGGGGATGTTGATGTAGAAGATCCACCTCCATCCGACGGAGTCGACGAACAGGCCGCCGATCAGCGGGCCGATGACCGTGGTGACCCCGAACATCCCCATGAAGATGCCCATGTAGCGGCCACGCTCGCGGGGCGACACCACGTCGCCGACGATGGTCTGGGCCCCGACGATCAGTCCGCCGCCGCCCAGGCCCTGCAGGGCGCGGAAGACGATCAGCTCGATCATCGAGTGGCTCAGCCCCGACAGCGCCGATCCCACCAGGAAGATGACGATGGCGGCCTGAAAGAAGAACTTGCGCCCGAACTGGTCCCCGAGCTTTCCCCACAACGGGGTCGAGACGGTTGACGACAGGAGATAGGCAGTGACCACCCAGGTCAGGTGGGAGGCGCCGTGCAGGTCGCCCACGATGGTGGGCAGGGCGGTGGCGACCACGGTCTGATCCAACGCGGCGAGGAACATGCCCAGCGTCAACGCCCCGATGACGATGAGCACCCGCCGGCGGGAGAGCGGCGCCGATGCCGCCGGCGCCGATGCCGCCGGTGCCAACGTCTCGCTCATACAGGTGTGCTCCCCGTTCGGTGGCGCTCGTCGCCGTCCATCACTGTAATTGGTCGACGATGCCGGGCCCTCGCCGGGACGGGTGCCGTCAGCCCGGTGCTACCGGTGTGCGATCGCGGTTCCGTGGGGATGTGACACCCTGGGCCGGAGCGCCTCGATGAAGGGGGAGCCATGGGATCAGACCTGATGCCGGCAGCATTCCTGGGCCACGGCGACCCGATGAACGCCCTGGCCGACAACCGCTGGACCCGGGCCTGGCGGGACTTCGGCGCCTCGGTCCCGACGCCGAGGGCCATCGTGGTGGTGTCGGCCCACTGGTTTGTCGGCTCGACCCTGCTCACCGCCATGGCCGCGCCGCGGACCATCCATGACTTCTACGGGTTCCCGCCGGAGCTCCACGAGGTCAGGTACCCGGCCCCCGGATCTCCGGAGATCGCCGCCGAGATCGCCGAGGCGGCCAAGCCCCGATGGATCGGCCTCGACACGGACGGCTGGGGCCTGGATCACGGGACCTGGTCGGTCCTGGTCCACGCCTTTCCCCGGGCCGACATCCCGGTCATCCAGCTCTCGGTGAACGGGTCCGAGGGATTCGACGACCACTTCGACCTCGGGGTGCGGTTGGCTCCCCTCCGGTCGCAGGGCATCCTGGTGGTCGGGAGCGGCAACGTCGTCCACAACCTCGGCCTCCTCGACCCTCGGGCCGGCCAGCCCGCCTTCGACTGGGCCGTCCGCTTCGACCAGGAGTGCACGGCCTCCATGGTCGAGGAACCCGACCGGACGAGGGCACTGGTCGGCCACCCCGACTACCGGCGAGCCGCCCCCACACCCGACCACTTCCTGCCCCTGGCCCCGATCGCCGGCATCGCCGCGGCATCGGGCACCGGGGCCCGCGTGCTGGTCGACGGCTACGTCGGGAGATCACTGTCGATGACCGCCTTCCGGGTCGGCTGATCCCGACCACCGGAACCGTCGAGGACTCGGTCAGGATGCCATCCGACCGGGCAGTGAGGCGTCGCCATGACCGGCGGGGTTTCGTCCCTCGTCCACCGGTTCAGGGGCCGCCCGGTTCGCCACGGAGTCGCCGGAGGTGCGCCCCGAGGTCGGACCCGTCGATGCGCCGGGCGGCCCGCAGCGACGCCCGGCCGAGGCTCGACCCGAAGGGCAGGGCGTCGACGAGTCCGCGGCCGATCCAGCTCCGGACCAGTCGCAGCTCCGTGGAGCGGGCCAGCGCTCGCTCGTCGATGGCCCGGCCCTTGGACATCAGAGCGGCATTGGTCAGCCGGCGCACCTCGGCCCGCTCCACCGGCAGCCCCAGGGCGTTGAGCCGGCGCACCAGATAGGAGCCCGTGTTGTACCAGTCGCAGAACCCGTGGACCACCGAGGCCACCTGGCCGACGGCCCCGTCGATGGCCAGGGCCAGCACCGGCCCGCCCTCGAGGGTGGAGGCGGCGGCCGCGGCCACCAGGGCCACCTGCAGCCCACCGACGGCGGTGGAGATCGACCGGCTCTGGCGGGAGGCAAGGAGCTCGACTCCCTCCAGGTCATAGAGGACGGCTGGGTGCTCCAGCACCTGGCCCGACATCCAGTCGAGCAGCCGCGGCGGGGCGGCCCGGATCTGGGTGTGGACCCGGCCGAGGCGGCCCTTCCCGCCGGAAATGACCTCGCGGCCGATGCCCCTGAAGGCGGCTTCGAGCTGCGCCGCAGCTTCCGCCGGCAGCCCTTCGGGCCGGAGCAGCGATCGGAGCGCCTGCAGGAAGCCGGCCCGGGCCCGGGCCAGCCGGGGTCGCGGCCCGCCGACCGGGGGGATGCCGGGGGACGGGTCGGTGGGGACGCCGGTCACACCGTCGAGTCTGGTGACCGGCGGACGGCGTGGCAAGGGGCGGCGGCGGAAGCCGTCATGCCCTGATCCGCACGTTCGAGGGATCGAACGGCGCCCGCAGCCCGATGGTGGCGCCATGGAGGCGACCACCCACGTTGAGCTCGTATCTCCCCGAGGTCAGGTGCTCGGTCGTGACGGGCCCCCGGTCCCGGCGCCAGATGTAGGCGAGTCCGACGCAGGCGCCGAGGGTGCCCGACCAGGCGGCCGACGTCACCTGGCCGGACGCTTCCCCGTCCCGCAGGACGAGCTCGCCTCCCCACACCATCGGCTCGGGGTCGTCGAGCCGGAACGACACCAGCCGGCGACCAGGCCCGTCGGCGACCGCCTGCTCGACGGCCCGGCGACCGGTGAACTCGATCCCGGATGCCAGCTTGCAGGTGAACCGGAGGCCCGCTTCGACCGGGTTGTGGTCAGGTGTCAGGTCGGCGCCGAAGGCGCGGTACCCCTTGTCCAGCCGGAGGGAGTTGATGGCGTAGTAGCCCGCGTCGGTGAGGGGGAGGTCCGAGCCGGCCTCGAACAGGGCCTCGTAGACGCCGACGGCGAACTCACACGGGACGTAGAGCTCCCAGCCCAACTCCCCCACGTAGGTGATGCGGGTGGCCCGGACCCTGGAGCGGCCCACATCGATCTCCCGGCTGGTGGCGAAGGGAAACGCCTCGTTGGAGAGGTCGGCGCCCGTCAGGCGCTGGAGCAGCTCCCGCGACCTCGGGCCCATGACCCCGTACACGGCGTAGGACGACGAGACGTCCGCCGCGGTCACGTGCTCGTCCCGCCCGATGTGCCGCTCGATCCACGCCAGGTCGCGCACCACCGACGCGGAGCTCGTGATCAGGAGGTACCGGTCGCGGGCGAGGCGGGTCACCGTGACGTCGGCCTCGTAGCCGCCCCGTCGGTTGAGCATCCCGGTGTACACGGCGCGCCCGACCGCGACGGCCACGTCGGCCGTGCACAGGCGTTGGAGGAGCGTCTCCGCGTCCCGGCCCATGATCAGGAGCTTGCCGAACGAGGTCTCGTCGAAGAGCGTGGCGGCCGTGCGGGTCCGATGCTGCTCCCCGACCGACCAGGGCAGCCAGCTGGGCTGGTCCCACGAGTAGCGGAGTCGGGGCTCCTCACCGGCTGGGGCGAAGACGTTGGCCCGCTCCCACCCCATCTTCGAACCGAACAGGGCGCCGGCCCCTTCGAGCAGGTGGTACACGGGCGAGCGGCGGAAGGGCCGGGCCGTGACCAGTTCGCGGTTCGGCCACGGGATCGCGTAGTGCAGCCCGAGGATCTCGCCGACCCGGTCGTGGAGCCACTGGTTGTTCCCGTTGAACGAGGCGAACCGCCGGATGTCGACTGCGGTCAGGTCGGTGGTGGGCTCGCCCTCCACGATCCACTCGGCCAGGGCGCGACCGGCGCCACCGGCGGAGGCGATGCCGACAGAGTTGAACCCGGCCCCGACGAAGAAGTTCCGCAGCTCCGGGGACTCCCCGAGGATGAACTGGTTGTCGGGGGTGAAGCTCTCCGGGCCGTTGTAGAACTTCCGGATGCCCGTGTGGTGGAGGGCCGGAATGCGAACCAACGCGCTCTCCATAAGGACGGAGAAGTGGTCCCAGTCCTCGTCGAGGAGCTGGAACTCGAAGGGGTAGGGCAGCTGGTCCGGGGCGACCCACGGCTTCGCCTCGGGCTCGAACCCGCCGATCACCAGGCCGCCGACCTCCTCCTTGAAGTAGGTGTAGCCGTCGGGGTCGCGCAGGATCGGCAGGTCCGGATGAACGCCCTCGATCTGCTCGGAGACGACGTAGAAGTGCTCGGCGGAGTGCAGGGGGACGTTGACCCCGGCCAGGGCGCCGACCGCCTTCGCCCACTGTCCCGCACAGTTGACGACCACCTCCGCCTCGATCGGTCCCTTGTCGGTCACGACCCCGGTCACCCGGCCCTCGTCCGAGTCGATGCCGACGACACGGGTGCGCTCGAACACGCGGGCCCCGCCGTGACGGGCCCCCCGGGCCAGCGACGCGGTCACGTCCACCGGGTTTGCCGTGCCGTCGCCCGGGAGCCAGATGGCCCCGATCAGGTCCCCGGTGGCGAGCACCGGGTACAGCTCCTTGGCCCGCGCCGGTGTGATGAGCTCGCAGGCCAGGTCATAGACCTCGGCGGTCGCCGCCGTCCGCCGGAGCTGGACCATTCGATCCTCCGTCCGGGCCACGGTCACACCGCCACAGCGCTTGAACCCGGTGGCCAGGCCGGTCTCCAGCTCGAGCTCGCTGTACAACTGCGCCGAGTACTGCACGAGCCTGGTCCCGCTCTCGGTGGCCCGCAGCTGACCGACCAGGCCGGCGGCATGCCAGGTGGTCCCCGACGACAGCTGACCCTGCTCGATGAGGACGACGTCGGTCCATCCCCGGTGGGTCAGGTGGTAGGCGACGCTGGTGCCCACGATGCCGCCACCGATGATGACCGCCTGGGCCCGGCTCGGGAGATCCTTGTCCGCACTCATGTCCATTCGTCCTTGCTGTCCCTGCCGGCGGGCCGGTCATGCCGATGGTGGTCACGCCGGCCCGCCGGCGTCGGGTGGTCAGTCGTCCCGCTGGACGTCCTCGACGAGTTGGTCGAGGAGTGGGCCGCGGAACGTCTCGACGGCCCGCTCGTACTTCTCCAGCCCCCATGGCCAGAAGTCGAAGTCGATGTCGCTGGTTGCCTGTTGGATCGACGCCCACAGGGTCCACCCGTACTGTGACATCAGGCCGAGGAGGCGGGCACGGGCGATCTTGTGGGCCAGTCTGCTCCCGTAGTACGAGGTGACCAGGTGATCCTGTTGGTCGTCGGTCAGATGGCACTCGCTCCCGAGGTTCCCGAGCTCGAAGCAGGCGTCGTTGTTTCCGGAGTACTCGTAGTCGATAATCCGGATCTGGTCGCCGTCGTCGATGAGGTTGGCGGCCAAGAGGTCGTTGTTGCAGGCCACCGTCGGCTCCAGTCGGATGGCCAGCGCACGCCGGATCCGCTCCACGTCGGGCTCGAAGTCGAGATAGTCGGCCGGGAGGCGGTAGCCCCGGGCCCGGACGAGTCGGAGGTAGCGGCGCTGGGTCTCGAACATGTCGAAGTCGTTGACGAATCTCGCACCGTCGTGAAGTCGGCGACAGGATGCGGCCACCCGTTCGACGGTTTCCGGTGTGGAGAAGTCGTCGTCCGTCAAGGTCCGCCCCTCGATGTAGCCGATCACGAGCGCAGCCTCCTCGGGGAGATAGGAGAGCACCGGCGCACCGACCCCGGACGCCGCCGCGATCACCGAGTTGCGGAACTCGTGCTCCCGGTCGATGGACAGGGCGCCCGATGTCGGGCTGGAGATGCGGACCACACACGCCCCCTCCGGCGTGGTCACCTTGAGGTTCCGGTTGGTGAGGCCACCGGCGAGCTCGAGGACCTCGAACGGCCGACCGCGGAGCATGTCGATCTTGTGGGACAGTGACCCGGGGAGCACGGGCCCGCCCTCAGTCCCCAGCGGCGCCTCCCTGTGCGTCACCGCCCCGGCACTAGATGCCGGCCCTCAACTCCTCGTCCGAGAGGTCGACCGTCGTCCTCGGCCCCGTGAACCAGTTCTTGACCGACGCGTGCCAGTAGATCCATAGGAAGATCATGGCCGCCGGCACCACCAGGATGGTGTAGTTCACGTACTTCCAGGCGAAGCCGGTGTTCCACGGCACACCGAGGTTGGAGGTCGGCATGAAGGCCATGAAGGTGACCAGGACGACATCGACCAGCGCCACGACCGACAGCACCTTGTACTTGTTTCCGAGGGTCCAGCCGCCCGGGACGAAGGCATCGCCCATGCGCCAACGGTGCCAGATGGGGATGGAGAAGCACCAGTACAGGCCGATGACGCCGATGGAGACGACGGCGAAGAAGGCCACCGGGCTCGGGGCCCCGTTGATGTTGACCGCGATGAGCGCGGGCGAGGTGAGGATCATCCCGATCACGGCGGTGAGGATCACCCCGCCCACGGGTACGCGCTTGGAGCTGAGCCTCGACCAGTGCCTGTGGCCGGGCACGGCGCCGTCGCGACTGAAGGCGAACAGCATGCGGGAGCAGCTCGTCATGCAAGCCATCGTGCAGAAGAACTGACCCAGGGTGGAGATGAGCAGGACGGTGGCCCCCCACCGCGACGTGAGGGCCTGGGCGAAGATGGTGGCCACCCCACCACCGGCGGCCGTGACCTTGCCCGCGTCCTGGACGGCGAAGAGGAAGGCCAGCAGGAGGATCCACCCGCCGATGGCCGAGTAGAAGATCGACCGCCACATGCCTTTGGCCGCGCCGTCCGCGGCGCTCCGGGTCTCCTCCGAGAGGTGGGCCGAGGCGTCGTACCCGGTGATCGTGTACTGGGTCAGCAGGGCGCCGATGGGCAGGACCACGATGAGGAACCCGAGCCCATGGGTCTTCCCGCCGAAGAAGCCGGTGTTGTTCACCGTCGAAGTGAACACCGACGATGCGCTGGCGTGGTGGTGCGGGACGAAGATGAGGATCAAGACGATGATGGCGGCACCGAACACGTGCCACCACACCGAGACGTTGTTGACCATGGCCAGCAATTGGCTGGAGAAGATGTTGACGACCGCGGCGACCACCAGGATGCCGATGAAGAACAGGAAGATCGTGTTCAGGCTGCCCGAGTGCCAGCTGGTCGAGAAGAAGCCCAGCGTGAGGTCGAGGAAGGTGGCACAGCCGTAGGCCACCGAGGCCACGATGGCCAGCAGGCCGATGAGGTTGAGCCAGCCCGTGTAGTACCCGGCTTTGGCCCCGCCCAGCTTCGACGCCCACCAGTAGATGCCGCCTGAGGTCGGGTAGGCGGACACCAGTTCGGCCAGGCACAGCCCGATGCACAGGATCAGGGCGGCCAGGATGGGCCAGCCCCAGGCGATGGCGGCGGGACCGCCGCCGTTCCACCCGCTCGAGAACGTCGTGAAGCAACCGGCCAAGATCGAGATGATCGAGAAGGAGATGGCGAAGTTGGAGAAGCCGGACCACGACCGGTGGAGCTCCTGTTTGTACCCCAGTTCCGCCAGGAGCTCCTCGTCCGTGCGAACACCGAGGTGTTCGGGCTCGATTACGATGGGTTCGATTCCCTCGGGCACTGGTCTCCCCCAATTCTCGTCGTTGCACGCAGGCTCCGACACTGAAATCGCAGTCTCGGACTCCGCGCGACTAGAGGGAACGTAACACCCGACATGGGGTGTGTCGAGGATTGTCGTATCGCCGGAAGAGGGAACCGGCTCGGAGGCGGCAACGCCCCGAGCAGGGGATCTGCGGGTGGGCCGGCGACGGCCCCACCCATCGAGGTCCCGTCGAGGTCGTCGACGGTGCTGCCCAGTCCCGGTAACGTCGGTCCTCGCCGCCACCTGACCGGCGAGTGGCGAGAGGGAGACATGGCACTGGACATCGGGCGTCGCCAGCTGGAGCGGGAGGTTCGGGCCGCCCGGGACGTCGGGCGGGCCACGCCCAGCGTCACCATCGTCGGCGGCGGCCTGTCCGGCCTGGCCATGGGCATGCAGCTGGTCAGGTCGGGGGTCGAGGACTTCACCATCCTCGAGCGCTCCGACGGGGTCGGCGGCACCTGGAGGGACAACACCTATCCGGGCAGCGGGTGCGACGTCCCCTCCCACCTCTACTCCTTTTCGTTCTTCCCCAAATCGAACTGGACGCGCCGGTTCGCCGAGCAACCAGAGATCCTGTCGTACGCCGAACAGTGCGTGGAGCGGTTCGGGCTCGGCCCCCACCTCCGCCTGGGCACGACGGTCCGCAGCGCCGCCTTTGACCGCGACGCCGGGCGGTGGCGCCTGTTCCTGACCTCGCCCGCCGGTGACGAGACCCTCGAGTCCGACACCGTTGTCTTCGCCTGCGGCCAACTCAACCGCCCCCATGTCCCGGCCCTCGAGGGGATCGAATCGTTCGCCGGTCCCACCTGGCACTCGGCCCGGTGGGACCACGGCTGCGACCTGTCCGGGCGGAGGGTGGCGGTGGTCGGAAGCGGGGCCAGCGCCATCCAGTTCGTCCCGCCCGTGGCCGCTGAGGCGGCCGAGCTCACCATCTTCCAGCGCAGCCCGAATTACGTCGGACCCAAGAAGGACCGGGCCTACAGCGCCTGGGGGCGTCGCCTGTTCGACGCCCTCTCCCCGGTCGAGCGGGCGTACCGGTGGTGGATCTACCTCAGCCTCGAAGTCCGGTGGCTCTGGTTCCGCAAGGACAGCTGGGCGGGCAAGAAGCTCACGGAGCTGTTCCGATCGGGCCTCCGCCAGGAGGTGGTCTCCGACCGCCTGCCCGAGGCGTCGGTGGTCCCCGACTATCCCATCGGATGCAAGCGGATCCTCATCTCCAACGATTGGTATCCGGCCCTCATGAGGCCCAACGTCTCCGTGGTCGATCAGGCCATCGACCACATCGAGGCCGACGCCGTGGTGACGGTGGACGGTCGGCGCCACCTCGCCGACGTCCTCATCTTCGGCACGGGCTTCTCCACCACCGACTTCCTCTCGCACATCCCGGTCACCGGTGCGGACGGGACGTCCCTGGCCGAAGCCTGGAGGGCCGGGGCCCGCGCCTATCTGGGTGTGGCGGTGCCCGGGTTCCCCAACTGCTACCTCCTCTACGGCCCGAACACCAACCTCGGGCACAACTCGATCCTCTTCATGGTGGAGCGCCAGATGAACCTCATCCTGCAGGCCATGGCCGTCCAGACCAGGGCCCCGACCGACGGGACGCCACCGTTGGTCGGGGTCAGCGCCGACGCCTACCGGCGTGACGACGAGCGCACCCAGCGCCTCATGGAGAGGACAGCCTGGGTGGCCAACTGCCGGAGCTGGTACAAGGCGGCGACGGGACGGGTGACCAACAACTGGCCGACCTGGACGTTCCGGTACTGGTATGACACCCTCCGACTCCGGCCCTCGGACGTGCGGTTGACCGCTGCCACGTGGACGGACCCATCACCGGCGCACCGTCCCCCGGCCCGCCGCGAGCCCGCCCCCACGCACGGCCCCACCGACGAGCACCCGGTCGCCCCTGCCACCAGATGACAAGCCGGCCTTGCTACCGTCTCTGGCCATGGCTCGCAGCGGCCCAGACGGGCGTGCGCTCGATCCCTCGACTCGTTCCCGCAACTGGCCACCGTCAAGCGAGGTGGGCCGGCACGTACCGGATCCGATGACGGAAGGGGTCGGTGACCCCGACATCCCGCCGACGAGAGGGCCGCGGCACCGCCGCCGGTCGGGGCGGGCCACGCCCGGGCGCCACACCTCGCCGCGCCCGTCACGATCGACGCCGACCGGCACCTTCGACGAGTCGGGTCTGCAGGCGCTGGGTGACGACCTGAGGGCGGCCGCGGGGGGGAAGCGGAAGCGGCCGGGGCGGCACCGCAAGGCGAAATGGATCCTCGGGTCGCTGGGCACGGTCATCGTGCTGGTGGTGGCGGGCACGGCGGGCTACGCCTGGTACCTCAACCATGAGATCCACCGCATCGACGTGCGGGGGTTGACCGACGTCCCGACCAGCGGGGCCGACGCCGGCACCGAGAACATCCTGATGGTGGGATCGACCGACCGGTGCGCGCTGAGCGTCCAGAACGCCGCCTACGGCCTCTGCTCGCAGGGCGTGAACGGGGTCAACAGCGACGTGGTGATGATCCTCCATCTCGATCCGGCCAAGCACACGGTGTCCATCCTCTCGATCCCCCGCGACCTGTTCGTCCCCAACGCCCGGACTACGGGGGCCAACAAGATCGACGCCGGGCTGTACCAGGGGCCGAGCCAGCTGGTCGCCTCCATCAACGAGAACCTCGGCATCCCCATCCAGCACTATGTGGTGTTGAACTTCGACACCTTTGCCAACGTGGTCAACGCCCTGGGCGGG
>DASZJN010000301.1:0-9622 GCA_035948045.1 Acidimicrobiales bacterium
GGCGTACTCGTGGCTGGCCGCCTCGGTGGCACCGTCGAGCGCCCCCGGGCTGTTGACCGAACCGGCTCCGCAGGCCGCTCCGGCATCGGGAACGTAGGGCATGTTGGTGAAGGCCACGATGGGGCCCGTCACCGCTCCGCCCCCACTGATGCTGGCGTCATGAGTGTCGTCGTGATAGGCGCAGTACCCGTTGACCGGGTCGCTCCAACCGTCGGCATTGCTTCCGGTGGGCGAGACCACGACATACTGGGTGTTCCGGTTCGATGCCTGGTCGGAATGACCGAAGTGGATGGCCGCGGCCTCGGCCTCGGTCGCCAGTTGATGCCCGGTGGCCCCGGCCTGGGCTCCGCTGGTGGCCGCCGGAGAAGCGTCGTACCAGACACCCGCGAGCACGTCGCCGGTCGGATAGGGGATGCGCTGGCTGGATCCTGGGCACGAGGTGGCCCCGACCGCCACACCATCGCAGTACTGGGTGACGATGTTGCTCCACTGCTCGCCGTTGGTGCCCAGTCCGGCGTAGAGGGTCTGCAGCGCAGGGGCCAGTCCGGCGGCGTCGTGGGAGAAGGTCGCATGGCCGGCGCCGTTGGCGCCCTCGGCACCCCATTGGCTGCCGTAGAACACCAGGTACACCCGTGGCGGCCCCGTCGTCACCCCGGCATTGACGAGGCCCCCGGCGGTGAACCCGCCCCCGTAGGTCAGCAGCTTGGTCGAGGCGGCAGGAGCGAGGATGGCGGGGAGCGCTCGAGGACTGGCGCTGGCCGGCGCCGGGATGGACGACACGATCCGAGGGACGGCTCCGTGGCGATAGGCGTGATTGCCGCCGGTGGGATCGGTGAGCACGGTGGGCACCACACCGGCCGTGAGTCGGGCGGTGGTGGCGCCGGCGGCGTGAGGCCCCACCCCTAGGCTCCCGGCAACGGCGAGGGCAACGAGGATGCCGGCCAGCGCGGCGCCACCGAGCGAATGCCCGGCACTCCTCCGTCGGCTCGAGCTCCCAAAGATGTGTCCGTCGTGTGCCACGTCCCCCCGATCGTCCCTGTCTCGCAGCCACGACGCGGCCGGCAACAGCCTCCGGCGACGAGCGTGACGTCCACCCCCCGACGAGATGCCTCCCGTTCGGCACCTCCACTGGCACAGGGACACTAGCCAAATCCCCACGCCACCGCCCGTGCGCCGGCCTCAGGCCTCCGCCGCCGGGACTACTCGCCGAACAGCAACCCGTAGTTGGCCCCACGACGCAGGTGGTGCCCGCCGTCCACCGCCAGGCTCTCCCCGCTGATCCACGACGACTCCGGACCGGCCAGGAACCTGACCGCCGAGGCGATGTCCTCCACCGTCCCGAGTCGGCTGATCGGCATCTCCGCCAGATAGTCGTCGAGCAGTGGCCCCCCGGCGGTGATCGGCGCCATCAACTCGTCGTCGACGATCCCCGGCTGCACGGTGTTGACCCGGATACCGGAACGGCCCAGTTCCTCCGCCGCGTACTTGCACAGCATGTCGATGCCCGCCTTGGCCGCTCCATAGGCCCACAGGTAGCGGTGGGGGAAGTGCCCGGCTCCCGAGGACATCCCGATGATGGAGCCCCCCGGCGCCGCGCCCCCGTCGGTGCCCGTCCCCACCCCGGCCGCCATCAGGGGTGCGCCGTGCTTGATGCAGAGGAACGTGCCGATGAGATTGAGGTCGACGGTCGCCCGCACCTGGTCGAGGGCGGCGTCGGCGATCGGACCCATGTGGGCCGCTCCCCCGGCATTGGCGAAGAGGATGTCGAGCCGGCCCCGGTCGGACGCCGCCGAGGAGATCGCCCCGGCGATCTGCTCCTCCACCGTGACATCGGCCACCACGTAGCGGGCGGATCCCCCCGGGACGCCAGCGGGCCCAGGGCCGGCCGCTGACGAAGCCGCAATCGCGGTCGCCTCGAGGGAGGCCACCGCGGCGCGCAGCGTCTCCTCGGTCCGCCCGCAGATGGTCACGTGGGCGCCGTCCCGGACCAGGCGCGTGGCCGCGCCGAGCCCGATGCCGGTACCGCCACCCGTGACCAGCGCCGACCAGCCGGCGATCCCGCTCCTGCGGTCGGTATCACTCACTGCTGCACTCCCTTGGCTCGGATCGCGGCCACCCGATGTTCGTCGTCCCGGCGGGACGTGCTACAGAGTGTCCGTTCGACTGCAGCATCCTAGGGTCGGTCCCCGACCATCTGGCCGGTCCGGTGCCCAGGAGTCCCGGTGCGCCGGAGACGAGGAGAGGCACCATGAGTTCGAGGGAGTTCAACCTGGCCGATCTGTTCGAACTCGTGGTCGACACGGTCCCCGGCCGCCTGGCCCTGGTGGCCGGCGAGGTCCGGCTCACCTATGGCCAACTCGACGAACGGGCCAACCGCTTCGCCCACCACCTCGGCTCTCTGGGCATCGCCGCCGGCGCGCACGTCGGCATCCTGGCCTACAACCGCGCCGAGTGGGTGGAGGCGATGATCGGCTGCTACAAGGCACGGGTCGTCCCGGTCAACCTCAACTTCCGCTACGTGGCACCCGAGCTTCGCTACGTCATCGAGAACGCCGACCTCGAGGTGCTGGTGTTCGAGCGGGACCTCTGGCCGCTCGTGGCCCAGTCCCTCGACGGTCACGAGCCGACCACACCGCTCCACCTGGTGGTGGTCGAGGACGGGTCGGACCACGACGGCGGCGGGCTGGCGGCCACGTCGTACGAAGAGGCCCTGGCGGCCGCCAGGTCGGACCGAGGGTTCGGACCTCGATCGCCGGACGACATCTATGCCCTCTACACCGGTGGAACCACCGGAATGCCCAAGGGAGTGCTGTGGCGCCAGGAGGACATCTTCTTCGCCGCCATGGGCGGCGGGGGTTGGGGCGCCTCACCCATCACCCACCCCGACGAGCTCGCCGGGCGGCTCAACCCGGATGACGCCAGCCGGGCGGTGATGCTGGTAGTCGGTCCGCTGATGCACGGGAACGCGCAGTGGGTCATGTGGAACGCGTTCATGATGGCCGGGACAGCTGTGCTCTATACCGATCATCGTTACGACCCTGACCGGCTGTGGAGGCTGATCGGTGACGAGCGCGTGGTCTCGGTCGGACTGGTCGGCGACGCCATGGCCCGACCGCTGGCCGAAGCCCTGGCCGAGGCGCCCCCGGGGACGTATGACTCTTCATCACTGCTCATCGTCGGATCGGGCGGCGCCATGCTGTCTTCGACGGTCAAGAAGGAGCTCAGGAGGCAGCTTCCCAACGTCATGGTCATGGACCGGTTCGGCTCGAGCGAGAGCGGGGCCCAGGGGGCGGTGGAAGACGGAGCTACCGGGCCTCGGTTCGTGATGGGTGACGACACCTCAGTGCTCGATGAGGGGTTGCGACCCCTGACCCCCGGGGACGGGAGGATCGGCCGACTGGCGAGGACCGGCCGCATTCCGCTCGGCTACTACAAGGACCAGGCGAAGACCGAGGCCACCTTCCCCGTGGACGCCCATGGCGTGCGATGGTCGGTACCCGGTGATCTGGCCTCGGTGGAACCCGACGGCACGATCACGGTGCACGGCCGCGGTTCGGCATCGATCAACTCCGGAGGCGAGAAGATCTTCCCCGAGGAGGTGGAGGCGGCGATCAAGACCCACCCGGACGTCTTCGACGCCATCGTGGTCGGGATCCCCGACGATCGCTTCGGCCAGCGGGTGGCGGCGGTGGTGCGTCCTAAGGACCGGCACACCGTGCCGACCATCGAGGGTCTCCAGGAGCACTGTCGCGCCCACATCGCCGGGTACAAGATCCCCCGCCAGATGCTGGTGGTGGAGGAGATCCCCCTGACCGCCGCGGGCAAGCCTGATGCGAAGGCGGCCAAGGCGCTCTTCTGATCCGACCGGACCGGCGTCAACGCCCGCACCTCGAGTCACCCGGGGACGTGGCGGTTCAGGTGCGCTCCAGCACGGAGAGGCGGGCATCGACCGCGGTCGATGCCGTGGCTATGACCCGGTCAGCGGCGGTCGTCAGGGCCTCATCGTCGATCTCCACGATGAGGTGGTGTCCCGAGTCGGGCCAGAGACCCGCCACCCGCGCCGGGACAGGACGGGACGGAGAGCGCAAGGCGGCCACCAGGGCGAGGAAGGCGAGCTCGTCGGACCAGCTGAGGGGTGGGCTGCCACCGGACACCGACACCAACGCCACCGGCGCCGTGGTCTGACCGACCTCCGACGAGCGGGCCGGCCCGCCAACCAGGGGCACGCGCAACTCCGACCGGCCTTTCAGCCGGACGGTGCGGGGAGCCGGGCAGACCCACGGATCGTCGGCCCCTCCGAGCTGGGGACGTTGACCGAGGGCCGTCCAGTCCAACGAAGCCCACAGGACGGTGGCCCAACTGACCGCTTCGGCCAACACCAGAGCGCGGGTCCCCGGCTGCAGACCGGCCAACCAGGGCTCCCAGTGATAGGTGCGCCAGCCGGTCCGCTCCCATTCCGCCACCGCCTCGGAGGCAACCGCGTCCGCGGCTTCGGCCGGGGATCGGAAACGGCCACTCACACAGGCATCCACAACGGCCAGACCCAACGACCGCCGGACGAAAATCGGCTTCCAGGCGAACGGCACCTCGTCGTCCGCCAGAGAATCCGGGTAGGCGATGGCCTTGCGGAGGAGCGGCAGGGTTACTGTCAACTCCTCGCCCCGGGGCAGTCGCTCGACCACCGGGACGATGCCGGAGGAGAGGTGCGAACGCAGATGGGTCCGCCAGGTCTCATCGACGGAGACCGTCGGCGGCGCCACCAGTGCCCTGGTCAGTTGGGTGGCCCTCATGCCGTCGCCCCTCCCGTCGGGCGCCGCGCTCGGCCGGCTCCGGGTCCCGCGAGCCGGGTACGGCCGGGCTCGCACTCCGGCAGCTGGACGCAGCGTCCGCACAGGTAGCTCGGCGTCCGACGGGGCTCCGCTCCCCGAGCCAGGTTCCACAGGGCACTCGTTCCGGCGGCGGTTCGCCGGGCGGCCGCGACCAACAGCTCCTCGGTGACCGGGTCCACGTCCAGCTCGCCGGTCCGTGTGTAGTAGGTCGCCACGACAAAGGGGGGAGCAATGCTCCGGAGGGCCTCGACCAGGGCGTAGAAGTGGAGGTCGGCCCGGTGCTCCAGCCGCCGGGCACCGGCCTTGATCTCCACCAGGGCGACAGACGCCTCGTCTTCTGGCGGTGTGCCGATGGCCAGATCGACCCTGGCCGACAGCCGGACGGCACCCCCGGCCAATCCGACCCGCATCGCCTCCTGCGTGCGGGGGAGCCAGGCCGGCTCGAGCCTCGGCCACCGCCGGTGCAACCCTTGAACCTGCCGGTCGAGCTCGGTGCGGAGCTCGATCCGATCGGCCCCTGGCAATCGCTCGATCCACGAGGCCAGATCGCGTTGACGGTCATCGACCTGGAGGGCGGCCAACCCGTCGACCAGGGGGTCATCGATGCCGCCCACAGTGATCAGCTGTCGGAAGAGGACGTCCATGAGTGCCCCGCAGGCCATGGCCAGGGTCGGCGGACGTTCACCGAACTCGCCGGCGACATGGTGGGCCTCGCACGCCAACACCCCGGTCAGCCGGTCCTTGGTCACGAGCACGGGCGCTGACAGGGAGGAGGCGTCGACATCGGTGCCGCCAGCGGGCCCGCCGGGCGTTTGGCACCGGATGCCGCGCTCGAGACCCTTGCGCAGCTCGCGCCGCAGCTCCGGATCCGCCTTGAGGCGGGGCCGCCCGGTCACCCGCAGTCGTTCGAGCAGGGACGCGCCGGCCAGTGGCTGCCAGCCATGGGAAGCCCGGTGGGCGGGAATGACCGCCGGCCTCGGGACGTCGCCTGAGAAAGTCCCAGCGTCCGTGGCCATCTCCGTCCCCGGATCGACCGACGCCCCCATCGGAACGCGGGCAATCTCGGCAACAGGCATGCGGTCAGTGTGCCGGGAGGGTGTCACAACCAGGAGAGGCGAGGGCGGACCAGTAGCCTTGATCTGATGCCGTTCGCCGCCGCAAACACCTCGTTTGCCATTGTCTTCACGCTGTTTGTCGTGATCACGTTGGTTCTGGTGGTACTGGTCCTCCGCTTCACGTTCCAACGTGCCTCCTTGGCTCGGTCCCAGTGGCTGGCCGAACAGGACGACGAGTTGGACGACGACGAACAGCGAGGTTTCACGGCGTTGGTGCTGGGCGGGGGCGGGGTCCGGGGGGCGGTTCAGATCGGGATGTTGCAGGTACTGAGCGAGCACGGATTCGTGCCGGACCGGATCTACGGCTCATCGGTGGGTGCGGTGAACGGCGTGGCCTTCGCCGGCGATCCCACGCGAGGCGGGGTCGAGCGCATGACCGAGATCTGGACCGGGCTGACCCGCGAGGCCGTCTATCCCCAGAGTCGTCTGCATGGACCGTGGCTCTACCTGCAACAGCGTGACTCGGTCTACCCCAATACGGGTCTGCGGGCCGTGATCGAAGAAGGGGTCACCTTCCAGCGCCTCGAGGATGCCGTGATTCCCGTCGAGGTTGTGGCCACGTCCTTGACCGACGGCCACGAGCGCTGGTTCACCTACGGGCCCGTGGTGGACGCCGTTCTGGCATCGGCCGCCGTGCCCGCCATCTTCCCGCCGATCGAGATCGACGGCGAACGGTTCATCGACGGAGGGGTGGTGGACAACGTTCCCATCCGCCGGGCCATCGATGCGGGAGCCACGCGCATCGTGGTGCTGCTCTGCGCTCCGCCGGTCTACAGCCCAACGACACCGAAGCGTCCCGCCGAGGCCATGCTCAACGCCCTCTTCATCTCCATCCATGCCCGGTTCGCCCGCGATATGGCGCAGTTGCCGCCGGGCGTCGAGATCATCGTCTGCAGCGGGTATGACAGCGGGACCCCAGACTTCGATGACTTCTCCACGACCCAGGCCCTGATTGCCCAGGGTCGAGAGGAGGCCTCCGAGGTCGTCCGGCGCTACGGGCTCGGCCAACCTGGCGTTCTGGCGTCCGCCGCTCCGTTCGACAGACCGGACGGGACAGAGGGGCTGGCGAGCGCCGGGCTGGACGGTGCCGCGGGAGTCGGTGTCGTGCGGCGAGTCGACGGAGCCGTCGGAGTGGACGGTGTGGACGGTGCGGACGGTGCGGACGGAGCCGTCGGGGTCGACGGTGCCGTCGGAGTGGACGGTGCGGAGGGTGTGGAGGGAGCAGGGCCCTCGATGGCTCCCGTCGGCGAGCCGTCCCGGCCGACGCCGGCGACACCAGGTTCCGATGATCCGGCGGCCGAGCCGGCGGCTCCACTCATCCAACCGGACGTGGGCAGATAGCGGCGGATGATGCGAGCCGGCACGCCGGCGATGACGCAGTGATCGGGGAAGGTGCCGCGCACCACCGCTCCCGCCGCCACCACCACGTTCCTTCCCAGTTCGCTCCCCGGAAGGATCACCACCCCGGTCCCGAGCCAGCTCCCGTCACCGATTCGCACCGGGACATCGCTGGGCCACTGGCGGTGGACGACCTGGTCGGGATCCTCGTAGCCGTGGTTCTGATCGGTGATGTAGACGTAGGGGCCGGTGTGGACGTCGTCACCGATCTCGACATTGAAGTGGCCGACGATGTGGCTGCCGCGGCCGATCATGCAGCGGTCGCCGATGCGGACCACCGGATAGGTCACCATGTTCTGGTCGGGCACCATGCCGGCCGAGATGCTCACATAGGGGCCGACGAGGGTGTCCCGACCGATGGCGACCCACCGCTCACCGAAGATGGCGCCGGGGGGGAAGGCCAGGCAGCTCCCATCCCCGAACCCGCCGAACCGGTTCGCCAGCGAGGTGCCGGGGCCGGTGGCTCCGTGCTTCGCCACCCAGTTCCACCCGGAGTGAATGGAGGCGTTCAGGCATCGGCGCCACACGGAGGCAAGCCGGGACGACCTCGGAGAAGGCGCCGTGCGTGACGGCGCCGACCCGGCACGGGCGGAAATGTGGTCCGGCCATTCCTGCGCTTGTTGTGCCCCGGGGTCGGTGTCGGTCACTCCGCGACGCTAGCTGATCCCCACGTCTGGAGATCGGGTCGGTCGGAGGGGCTCCTCTTGCCCGCTGCTCTCGTTGTCCAACCCGTCGTGGACCAGTCCTCAATAGATCCTCAATAGAATTGTCCCCATGTCGAGCGGCGAACTCATCCTGCCAATGGGTCGGGGGCGGCTGGGGCGGGCCGGGTTCGAGACCGGGTCCGATGTCTACGAGCGGGCCAGGCCGAGCTATCCCGACGAAGCGGTGGCCCACCTGGTGGCGACCACCGGCATCGAGGGCGGGTCACGGGTCCTCGACCTTGCCGCGGGGACCGGAAAATTGACCCGTCAGCTGCAGGCCCACGGCGCCGTCTGCGTGGCCGTCGAACCGTCGGCGTCCATGCGGGAGGTCTTCCGTCGGACGGTCCCCGCTGTCGCCGCCGCCGGTGGAACGGCCGAGATGATCCCGGCGGCCGACGCGACCATGGACGCCGTGGTGGTGGGCCAGGCCTTCCACTGGTTCGACCCGTCCCGCGCCCTGGCCGAAGCGGCACGGGTGTTGCGGCCGGGCGGGTGGCTGGCCCTCATCTGGAACGAGCGGGACGAAGCCGACCCGGCGATGGCCGAGCTCGTCCGGATCAGCAGGTGGGACCGGTCGGCGCCCTATCCGGTGGGGATGGACTTCGGGACCGTCATCGACCGCAGCGACCTCTTCGGACCCGTGGATCGCACCAAGTACCCGTTCGTCCAGCGGCTCGACTTGACCACCTTCGTCGAGCAGGTGGCGTCGCGCAGCTATGTGCAGGTGCTTCCCGATCCGGAGCGCCAGGACCTCCTGGCCCAGGTCGCGTCGTTCGGCACCACCTTGGGCGACCCGATCGCCATGCCCTACATCACCGATCTGTTCTGCGCCCAAGTGACCCGGTGAGGGCCCGGGACCGACGGCGGCCCGCGCCCAGCGCCCGCACCTCGGGGTCCGGAGTTGCCAACCCGCCTCCGGAGGGTGGAGCCTCTGGGGCCGCCGGCGCCATCGACGGCCCCCGGACCGTTCGACCAAGGCCATCCCTACCAGGAGGACGTCGTCAATGATCAAACTGACCTGTCTGCTGAAGCGCAAGGAGGGGATGACGCCGGCCGAGTTCCAGGCGTACTGGAAGGATCACCACGCTCCCCTGATCGCCAACGGCCGCTGCGGCACCCACGTGATCCGCTACGAGCAGAATCCCCGGCCGCTCGGTGACTATCGCGGCGATGACGACAGGTCGGGGTACGACGGGGTGACCGTCCAGTGGTTCGCCTCCATGGAGGAGTACTACGCCCACATGAGCGAGGAGGACTCCCCCCAGATGTTCGAGGACATCACCAAGTTCCTCGACCCGGACCACCTCGACTTCGTGCTCACCGAGGAGCCCCGCGTCATCATCGACGGCACCGTCGACTGGAGCGCCTGACCGAGTGCGAACCTAGACTGCCACCGTGCACGACCTGGTCATCCGCGGTGGTCTCGTCGTAGACGGCACCGGCACGGCCCCACGCACCGCCGATGTGGCGGTCACGGGCGGCGTCATCATGGAAGTCGGTCGGGTCAGCGGCTCGGTTCACCGCGAGCTCGATGCCGACGGTCTTCTGGTTACTCCGGGCTTTGTGGACATCCACA
>DASZJN010000302.1:0-3783 GCA_035948045.1 Acidimicrobiales bacterium
CCCAGCAGGTTCCGGAGTTGCTGGGTGGTGTGGGGGTAGTTGGGGAATCCGAAGGTCCCATTTCCGTTGCCGTTTCCACCACCACCGTCGCCATGGCCGACGAAGTACACCAGGATCAGCAGCCCGTTGATGATCAGGGCAATGCCGGCCAGGACCCAGGGCACCGCCGTGGTACGCATCTTGAGCCACTCCGAGCGGACGATGGCGATCATGCCGGCCCTTGCTGCATGGGGGCAGGGCCCGGCCAACCGGCCCCGACGGGTTGTCCGACGGCCTGACGAGGGTCGGCCGCGTCGAATCCGTGGGTCAGGCTGAGGAAGACCTCTTCGAGGCTGCCCCGCTCGTGGATGAGCTCGTAGAGGACCACCTGATGCTGGGCGGCGAAGGGCCCGAACCATTCGGGGGTGGCGCCGTCGATGACCAGCATGTCGTGGGCCAACTGGCGGTAGGCCACCGGAATGGCGTGGAGGAGGGCCATCAGTCGGGCCAGCTCCGGCGAGCGGATGCGCAGGCCGGTGCGGGTCCCGGCCCGGCCGGCCAGCTCGGCCAGGGTGGTCTGGAGCACCAGCTTCCCGTGGGACACGATGACCACGTCGTCCACGGTCTCCTCCATCTCGGAGAGGAGGTGCGAGGACACCAGCACGGCGTGTCCGAGGGACGCCTGGTGCCGGATGAAGGTGCGCAGCCATTGGATGCCCTGAGGGTCGAGGCCGTTGGAGGGCTCGTCGAGGATGAGGATCTCCGGATCGCCGAGCAGGGCGGTGGCCAACTGGAGGCGTTGGCGCATGCCCATGGAGAACTTGCCCACCCGGCGCCGGGCCACGTCACCCAGTCCGACCAGGTCGAGTGTCTCGTCGACCCGGCTGATCGGGATCCCGGCCCCGATGGCCACCGATTTAAGATGGTCCTCGGCCCGGCGGGACGGATGGAAGCTGGTCGCTTCGAGCACGGCGCCCACGTGGCGGACCGGATCGTCGAGCTCGACGTAGCGCCGGCCGTCGAAGGTTGCCGTGCCGGCGCTGGAGGCGACCAGTCCGAGCAGGATCCGCAGCGTGGTGGTCTTGCCCGAGCCGTTGGGCCCGAGGAATCCGGTCACGCGCCCGGCGGTCACCTCGAAGCTCAGGTCATCGACGGCGCGCACACTGCCGAAGTGCTTCGACAGCTGGTGGACCTCGATGGCCGAAGGCATCCCTGGACGGTAGTCCGGACCGCGGGCGCGCTCGTGTCACCCCATCGCGGACGTTCCGCCGGCCGACAGGGCTCCGGTGTGGATGTCCGAGGGCAGCAGGAGGCCGATGGCCACCACCAGCTCGTCATGGACGCGGCCCATGTTGCTCCACCCGTTGACCCACCCCACCAGGGCGGAATACCACACGTGGCCGAGGATCCGGGCCCGGTCGCTGAGATCCGGCGGGTGGGGATCGCCGATGGCCCGGGTGATGATCCCCTCCATCAGGACCGACACCTGTTGCTGGCATTCGATGGCCGCCGGGTCCGGGGAGGCCAGGGCCGTGAAGACGGCTCCGACCAGCTGGGGTTGGCGGCCCATCGACCGCAGGGCGCGATCGAGGGCGTCGATCACCCGCTCCGCGGCGGTGTCCCCCTGGGCCGGGAGCTGGGCCAGACGGGCGTCCAGCTGCTCCACCCAGTGGACCAGGGCGGCGGCCAACAAGTGGTCCTTGCTGGTGAAATACCGGTAGACGGTGCCCATGGCCACGCCGGCCCGGGCGGCCACATCTCTCATCTGGACGGCCTCGTAACCGCCGTCGAGGCCGAGCGCCATGGCGGCGTCGACGACACGCTGGCGACGGGCGTGTTGGGCTCGCGTCAAGGTGCGTGGCACGGGACGGTTCGCCATGAGCGATCACGCTACTCGCCAGGGGTTTCGAACCTGGATTGCCGGACCGGCCCCGGCAGGGGCACGCGACCTGCCCCCACCGGGCCCGGCGGAGTTTCCTGACGGTCCGTCATGTTGTCCCGGCCGTCAGTACCATGGTCCGCCATGGCCGTTGCCGAGGATCCCGAGCTCATCGCCACCACCGATGGCCGGGTCCCGGGACGCCGCGGTCTCGCCACCCGGCAACGCCTGTTGGAGTGCACGGCCGAGTTGTTGGTGGCCACGCCGTGGCGTTCGATCAAGGTGATCGACATCGCCCGCCAGGCCGGCACCTCGCCGGCCACCTTCTACCAGTACTTCGAGAATGTGGAGGCGGCCATCACCGTGCTGGCCGAGGAGCTGGTCGAAGGAGCCGGGGTGCTGGCCGGACTGGTCGACGGTGACTGGAGCGAGGGCACCAGTTGGGACACGGCGGTGGCCGTGGTCGAGGGCTTCATGGAGTACTGGGAGTGCAACCGGGCCGTCTTCCGGGTGGTCGAGCTGACCACGGTGGAGGGCGATCTGCGGTTCCAGGGGCTGCGGGTCCGGGCCCTCAACGCCGTGACGGTGACCCTGGCCCGGGTCATCGCCACCAGCGGCGAGACCTCGGCCTCCCCGGCCGGGTCCGACCCGATGGCCGCCGCCGGCACCCTCATCGCCATGCTGGCCCAGGTGGCCGGCCATCGCTACGGCTTCGAGTTCTGGGGGATCCGGACCGCCTCGCTGGTGGACAGCCAGGCCCGCCTGCTGCACTGGTCGGTCACCGGCCGGGCGGCACCTGAGGGCGTCACGGTGCCGGGGTCGGAACCGCCGCTGCCCCGCACCGGACCGGTGGTGGGCGGGGGTGCGGCCGCGGCCCGGACGGCCGAGGTGAAGGCGGCGTCGGCCAAGGCGGGGTCGAAGTCGACACCGAGGTAGCGGACTTGCGGGTGCCGGCGCCCGCCCCGGCTCAGCGCAAGGCCACCGGATTCACCGGCGACCCGAGCGCGTTGGTGAACGGCAGCGGGGTGGCGTCGAGCAGGAAGTCGTAGCGCCCGTCCGCCGCACAGGCGTCGGCCAGCTCGTCGAGGAACCAGTTCTGGCCCTGGGTCATCCCCATCTCCACCAGGTGCAGCAGGTGCACCGGCAGGTACAGGGCCTCGTCCTCGCACGGGTAGACCTCGAGCACCATCGTGTCGGTGGCCACCGCGGCCACGTCGCGGCTATGGAACCACACGGCCGTGGCCATGGTCAGGCCCGGCGACGGCCACGTGTAGGCCACCAGGTCCCGCGCCGGCGGCGCCCCCCCGAGGCCCGGCCGGCCGGGCAGCGCCAGGCGGGCGGCCTGGCCCGTCCGGACCAGCACCACGTCGCCCGGATGGATGGTCAGACCGCCCAGGGCGCAGGCCGCGTCGAGGTCCGCCGGCGTGATCGGGTACCCGGGCTCGAGGATCTCGACGCCCTTGGCCCGGGGCACGTCGAGCAGCACGCCCCGCGACACCAGCGAGGTGATCAGGTGGATTCCCAGGCTGCCGGCACCGGCCTCGGTGACCGACGAGGCGGGGAAGCCGTTGTAGAGCGTTCCCCCGTCGGGGCCGGCTCCGTAGGAGGCGTGGGCCAGTCCGTCCCAGTGGGTGGCGCACTGCAGGGCGAACGTCACCGCGTCCTCGGATGTGGCGATCCAGCCGGGGTCCGGGCTCAGAGCCTGGTTGACGCTGATCATCGTGCGCTCGGGGTTGATCCTGCCCTTCACGAACCCCATCTGGATCCCCTCCTCAGCCGACATGGGCAGGCCGAGGGCGAAGGCCTTCCCCTCGTGGAGGGCGGCGGCGCCACGCAGGCGGGCCGCCTCGTCGACGAGATTGAGGGTGCCGATCTGATCCTCTGGTCCCCACCGTCCCCAATTGGAGACGCGGTCAGCGATGTCG
>DASZJN010000303.1:0-4713 GCA_035948045.1 Acidimicrobiales bacterium
CCCAGCAGGACGCCGTTGGAGGCGATCACGTTCCGGGACAGGTAGTCGGCGATCTGGGGCAGGTTGGTCGATCCGGTCGCGCCATAGGTCAGGGCGATCCCGTAGACGAACACCGCGGAGGAGAAGGCGCCGAGCACGAAGTACTTGAGGGCCGCCTCGCCCGACTCTGCCCGCTTGTGGTTGAAGGCGGCCAGCACGTAGAGGGCGATGGAGAGGATCTCGAGGCCCAGGAAGATCACGATGAGATCGTTGGCCGCCCCCATCATCATCGCCCCCGATGCCGACATCATGGCCAGCACGTGGAACTCCGGCCCTTCCACGCCCTCGCGACGGAGGTACCCGTCCCCGATCAATGCGGTGAGCAGCATGGCCATGGCCACCACGATCTGGATGAACACATCGAATCCGTCGAAGGCGATGGCACCCGCCACCGTCACCTGGGCACCGTGGGTGCTGATCTGGTCCCACTGGAACAGCCCGGCGACGAGCGCGGCCACCGACACGGCGGCGGCGGTCCACGTCCCCACGCCGACGGTCAGGATCTTGCGGAACAACGAGGACGCCACCATCAGCGCCAAGGCGCCACCCATCATGATCAACATGGGCAGGATGCTCAGGTAGTCGACATGGGGGACGTGGATGGTCGGGGTCGCCGAAGAGCTGGCGGCCAGCAGACCCAGGGCGGACATCAGGGGGTACCCCCCGTCGGCGTGGTGCTCGTCCGCGACGGTCCGGCCGGCACGGTCGATCCGGCCAACGCCGAGCCGGAGACCCGGTGCGGGGACGGCGCCGACGCCGATCCCGGGTGAAGGCCGGCGGGGAGAGGGGTATGGGTCACCTGGTCGACGTGGATGACGAGGCGATCGACGGACGGGCCGATCCGGTCGAGCACGGGCTTGGGGAACACGCCCAGCGCCACGATGAGGATGATGAGCGGAGCCACGATGAGGCGCTCGTTCCACCCCAGGTCGGCAGTCTTGGCGTCTTCGTCGCTCGGTTCGCCGTGGAACGCCTGCTGGTAGGCCCACAGCAGGTACACGGCGGCCACGACCACTCCGGCCGTAGCCGCCACCGCCCACCACCGATGGGCCACGAACGTCCCGATGAGCACGAGGAACTCGCCCACGAACCCGTTGAGACCGGGGAGGCCGATGGAGGCCATCATGGCCACGGTGAACACCCCGGCCAGCACGGGGGCCGGCGATTGCAGCCCTCGGAGCCCGGACACCTGCCAGGTCTTCCGGCGTTGGTAGATCCATCCGACCAGGATGAACATGGTGGCGATGATCAGGCCGTGATTGACCATCTGGAGCACTCCGCCGGTCAGGCCCTGGCTGTTGAGGGCGAACGTCCCCAACACGATGAACCCGACCTGGGCCAGCGACGAGTAGGCCAGCAGTCGCTTCAGGTCGCGTTGGGCACAGGCCACCAACGCCCCGTAGACGATGCCGATCACGGCCAGGGTCAACAACAGAGGTGCCAAGGTGCGGGTGGCCTGAGGGAAGAGGTTCAGGTCGAAGCGGATGATCCCGTAGGTTCCGAGCTTGGCCATCACCGCGGCCAACAGGACCGCCCCGGCGGTGGGGGCCTCGGCATAGGCGTCAGGCGACCAGGTGTGGAAGGGGAAGACCGGCGTCTTCACGGCGAACGCGGCCGTGAAGGCCAGGAAGAGCAGCGTTCCCTCCGTGCCGGAGAGATGGGTGTGCATCAGGGCCGGGAGCTCGAAGGTCAGCGTCCCCGTCTGGGACTGATGGATGAACGCCACGGCCAGGATGCCGACCAGCAGGAAGGCGGAGCCGGCGAAGGTGTAGATGAAGAACTTGATGGCGGCATAGCCCCGGCGGGCATAGCCCCAGCCACCGATGACGAAGTACGCCGGGACCAGCGTCAGCTCGAAGAAGAGGAAGAACAGCACGAGGTCGAGGGAGACAAAGCTTCCGAGGCAGGCCGCCTCGAGGAGCAGCAGCCACGCCACGAACGAACGCGGATCGCGCCGGACCCGGGCCCCGAGCATGGTCAGCGGGAACAAGAGGGCGGTCATCAGGAGGAGGAAGAGCGAGATACCGTCGATCCCCACGGACCAGCGGATGCCCAGATCCTTGGCCCAGACGTGGTCGGAGACCAACTGGTAGCCCCCGTCCCCGGTCTTGAATTGGACGGCGATCGCCACCGCCACCGCCAGGGTGACCACCGCCACGACCAGGCCCACCATCTCGTGGAACCACTCGCTCACGGCGTGGCGCGGCACCAGGGCCACCACGGCGGCGCCGATAGCCGGCACCAGTACCAGCACGGTGAGGTATGGGAACTGGGTCGTCGACATCAGGTCCCGACCGCTCCGGAGGCCGGACGGTCGGCCACGTTGACGCGGGCGGCGGCGCAGGTCGCGGTGAGACACTTCGGGGGCGGCATGCGGTCAGCCCTTCATCAAGTGGAGGTCGTCGGCGTTGGCAGTGGACCGGCGGCGGAAGATGGCGACGACAATTCCCAGCCCGACGACCACCTCGGCGGCGGCCACCACCAACACAAAGAACACCAGCACCTGTCCACCGATGTCGTGCAGCATGCGGGCGAAGGTCACGAAGGTGAGGTTGGCGGCGTTGAGCATGAGCTCGACGCACATGAACATGACCAGCACGTTGCGCCGGACAAGGACGCCGATGGCACCGATGGAGAACAAGACCACACCGAGCGCCAGGTACCAGTCGGGATTGATGGTCACGGCCGGGCCTCCTGGTGTGAGCCCGACGGACCCGCTCGGCCCGTGGGGGACGGCACCGGTACGACCGCTCCGCCGGCGCTCGCATCGGTGCGCCCGTCGGGCCCGGCGACCTCGTCCGCCGTGGGGTCCGGCTCGTCCGCGTCATCGGTGATGGGCTCCCCGTCTTGGAGGCTCGACACCGGTCCGGTCGTGGGGGGCCGTCGGGACAGCACCACCGCACCCACTACGGCGATCACCAGCAGGGCGGCGGTGGCCTCGAAGGGGAAGAGGTAGGTCGTGTACACGGACCGTCCCAGCAGGGCCACGTTGGACTGCCCGGTGTCCGGTCCGGCCACGTGCGGGGCACCGGTGGTCCACCGTGACACCTGACCCAGCAACAGGAGGCCGGTGGTAGCCAGCGCGATCAGCGCCACGGCCAGGGGCCGTTGCCCGCGCAGGGGCTCGGCGGCGATGTTCTCCTCACGGTCCACGCCGAGGAACATGATGACGAACAGGAAGAGCACCACGATGGCGCCGGCGTACACGATGACCTGCACCGCGGCCAGGAAGTCCGCTCGCTGCAGGACGAAGAGCACGGCCACCCCGAACAGGGTCATCACCAGCATCAGGGCCGCATGCACGGGATTGCGGGCCACCACGACCCCGATGGCACCGGCAAGCACAATGGCGGCGGCGACGGCGAACGTGCCGACGTCCACCCACGACGCGTGGCCGGATGTCGAGGCCGCCGCGAGCACCACTCCCATCGAGCCGAGCATCAGGGGCCGCTCGATTCGGCGGTCTGGCCGGCGTCGGTGGGCTCCGACCGGCCCGGTGGAGGCGTGGCGGTGCCGGACTGGTCCCGCTCCGAATTGCCGGCCTCGACCGCGGCGGCGTAGTCGTCGTCCGCCCGGGCCCGGTGCTTCTTCCCCGCGCCCGGGGCGAAGCGCTCCGCCTTCTCCAACATCCTCCCGATCGCCCCCCGTGGGCCTCGCTTGGCGGCGGGCATGTCACCGGGGCGGAGATGGCGCTCGAGGGTGTGCCGCAACTGCTGGCTGCCGGTGGCGGCGTCGTCCCGGTGGGTGGTCTGGCCCGCCTCGGGGGACCGAACCCCGAATCCCAGTTCACCCGACCACTGCACCCGGCCCTCGAACTCGGCGCTGCCCGAGGGCGACGTGGCCCGCATCCATCCCGACGTATAGAGATCGTCGTTCTCGCGCCAGTCCTCCCACGGCAGGTGCTTGGGCTTCCCCTCGTCGTCAACCAACAGCTCCTCTTTGGTGTAGATGGCGTCATTCCGATTGGTGAAGGAGAACTCCATGAGCTTCGACTCGGTGATGGCCTCCGTGGGGCAGGCCTCCACGCACAGGTCGCAGTGAATGCACCGGAGGAAGTTGATCTCGTAGACGTAGCCGTATCGCTCGCCGGGCGACACGGGGTGGTCGGGGGGGTTGTCGAGGCCCCGGACGTAGATACAGTCGGCGGGGCACACGCCGGCGCACAGCTCGCACCCGATGCACTTCTCCATCCCGTCCTCGTAACGGTTGAGGACGTGGCGGCCGTGCTGACGCGGCTGCTTGGGCCGCTTCTCCTCGGGGTACTGGCGGGTGACCGGCGGCCGACCGAGGTGTTCGAGGGTCAGCTTGAACCCGCCGAGGAAGTTCTGCCGTTGGCGCGGCGGCTCGGGGACAGCCATCAGCTGCCACCTCCTTCGGTTGACGGGGACACGGGTCGCTCGGAGGGGGACGTCGTCGCATCGGATGGTGCACTGGCGGGCGGTGAAGTGGCGGTCGGTGGGCCGGCGGCCTCCGGCGGCCGGGTCCACAACCGGACGCCGACCGCAGGCACGATGGCCCTGGTCTCCTCACGTTCGGCGCCGATGGACAGCGCGCGGGTGATCACCACCGCGGCGGCGATGACCGCTGCCGCCATCCCGAGCCCCCACCACCCGTCGACCACGAACCCGGCCACGATGAGCAGCCACCCGAGCGACAGGGGGATGAGCTTCTTCC
>DASZJN010000304.1:0-3714 GCA_035948045.1 Acidimicrobiales bacterium
TTCCAACCCATGTCGCTTCGGGGTCCGGCGCTCATCGTGCTCGGGATCGCAGTCTTCATCGTGGTGGCCGGCATCGTGGCCTCCGCCCTTGGTTCTGGCACCACCCCGACCCTCTCGATCCGGACCATCGCCATTCCCGATCGCACCGTCGTCCACCTCACGCCGGCCACCACGGCGTTGCAACCCATCGTCAGCGCCGGCGAGCCGCCGGCGGACATCCTGGGCAACCTGGCCGTGCCGGCGGCGAGCCCTGTCGTCCGCACCGTGAACACCGACCAGAACGCCACCCAGTTCGATCGCACGGTGCTCTTCCGGACCGGTCTCTCGTCCGACCAGGTGGTCGACGTCTACCGGACCCTCCTACCCCGTCTGGGCTGGAAGGTGATCTATGTGGGATCCGGCGCCCAACGGGGAGGCGTGGGAACCCAGGTGCTGGCCAGGAGGGGTAGTGGCGACGGGTTCTACTGGGAGGTGGGCGCGGTGGTGTCGCCCACCACCGCCACCGGAACGACCCCGTTCTCTCTCCAGCTGTTCGAACGATCAGACGACAACTGACCGGCGACAGGCGGGATGCTCGGACCGAGCTCCGGACCGGCACCCGGCCAAGCCTCTGCGGCGGGCGAGTCCTTCCCTCCAGGGGGCACGGCCGGGTCCGCCGCCCGTCTGAGCATCCAGGCCCAGATGAACAGGTTGATCGGGTACAGGAGGTATCCGACCCTGGTGGCCGGGGCCAACAGGAGGGCGATCAACATCACCCAGCCCGTCAGTCTGGCCACCTCAGCGGCGTCCCGAGGTGGCTTCCTGATGAGACGGCGGATGAGCACCAGGCCCCCGACCAGGCCGGCCACGACGACGTAGGCCCGATGGATCGACGGGACGACCGAGATGAGGATGTGGCCGGGAAGCGCGCTGGCGGCCGGCGAGTGCACGCCGGCGATGCCGAGGGGGAATCGGATCACGTTGTCGACGAACGCAGACGGGTTGCGCAGGGCCACGGGGACGACCACCGGGACCACGACCGCCAGCACCCCCAGCGCGTAGCGACCGATGGCCCGGTGCCTGCGCAGGTCATAGGCGGCCCACAGGGCGAGGACGACCAGGGGCCAGGCCGAGAATTTGAGCGACGACGCCGCTCCCAGGGCCAGCCCGGCGAGAACGGGCCTTCGCCGCTGGAGCGCCACCAGTCCGAGCAGCATCAAGGCCACCACCGGCATGTCGTCCCCGCCGGTGGCCAGCGGCAGGGCCGCGGTCGGCAGCGCGGTGATGACCTGGAAGGCCCGGGCGCGGGCGTCGGTCGGGGGCCGGAGCCGGCTGAGGGCCAGCAGGGCCACCAGCGCCGTGAACAGAAGGAATTGGATCCGCGCGTCGGTCAACCGGGCCTCCACCTTGCTCCCGCTGGAGAATCCGAACACGACCATCCCCGGTAGGTAGGGGTAGTAGAGCTCGTAGGTCGGTTCGGCGGTCTGGTGGATGAGGATGTGGCCGTTGCGGTCGACCACCTGGTAGGGATCCTTGCCGTGGGCGGCGCGCACCCCGGCCTGCTCCACGACCAGCACCTCGGGCTGCACGTGCAGGGCGGCATTGCCCTCGGAGCGCCAGATGACCTCCATGGTCAAGGGCAGGACCGTGGCCCCGAACAGGACGATGGCGAAGGCGACGAGGCGCGCCGCCTTGCGGCTCCGATCGCTCGGCGCCGGCCGGCGCGCCGACACCGCCGTTCCCGCGGAGCCGGTTCCCGGCGGAGGAGTCTCGTCGGTTCCCCGCCTGCTCTCCCGCGCTCGGGTGGCGACCCGCCAGGCGATGTAGGCCATGATCCCGGCGGCAACCCCGTAGAAGCCGACGGCCATCTGGCCCCACTGGCGGTAGAGGGGGATTCCCACCACGAACGCCGTGGTCCCGGCGAACAGGGCCGAACATCCGTAGAGGAATGCGTCCCGCCCTTCGGGCGACAAGCCGCTCAGGGCCTCGAGGCTCCGGCGGGCCGGTCCCGGCCACGAGGCCCACCGCGGATGGGCAGAGGAGAACGGGGCAATCCGGTGCACCCGAAGGCGATCGGTCAGCACGGTCGAGGGTACCACCGGCGCCACGAATCCCGGGGGCAACCGAGGGCTCCGCCAGTGGCGTCAGGGGGCGGTCGGGGTGGGCTCGGGCGGCGGCGGACGGCTGAACAACGAGCGGTAGAAGTCGAGCTCGGCGGTGAGGCACGCCTCGATGGTGGCGGCCCGGCGAAAGCCGTGGGACTCGCCCTCGAAGATGACCAACCGGCACGGTATGCCGCGTTCCTGCAGCATGGCCGCGAACCGCTCCGACTGGTCGCGAGGCACCACCCGGTCGTCGGCGCCCTGGAGCAGGAGCACCTCACCCGCCACCCGATCGGCGTGATGGATGGGCGAACGGGCCCGGTAGGTCTCGGCGGCCTCGGGCCAGGGCCCCACCAACGAGTCGACATACCGGGACTCGAAGTCATGGGTGTCGGCGGCCAGGGCCACCAGGTCCGTCACCCCGTACCAAGCCGCGGCCCCGGCGAAGCACCGCGACCGGATCAAGGCCGCCAGGGCGGTGAGACCGCCCGCGCTGGTGCCCCGTATGGCCATCCGGCTCCCGTCGACCCAGCCGGCACCGGCCAGGGCGCCGGCGTAGTGCACGCAGTCATCGACGTCCGCTTCGCCCCACCGGCCGAGGAGCCGCCGGCGGTAGGCCCGGCCATAGCCCGTGCTCCCCCGATAGTCCACGACGGCGACGGACAGTCCCCGGCTGGTGAAGAACTGGACGACCGGGTCGAAACCGGCCACGGCCGCGGCGGTGGGCCCGCCATGACAGAACACCACCAGGGGTGGGACCGCCCCCGATCCTCCCCGGAGGTGCTTGCGGGGCTCGACCGGCTCGACGCCGGCATTCGTGGGGGCGAAGAACAGGCCCGGGACCGGACCGGACGGCGTAACCGCGGTGAAGGGACGACCCACGGACACGTCCCGGCTCGAAACCGCCACCGCGGGCGCCGCCGAGATCCGGCGCCGCGGATCGCCCCCGGCCACGGGGATCTCGAAGACCGCCTGGGACTCGGACGGCGTCGAGCCGAGCAGCCACACCCGACCGAGCACCCCCGGTGGTCCCCCCGCGGGGTCGGGCCGGGTGACCGCCACTCCCGAGATGCTCACGCACGGTTGGTCGATGATGTCGACGGACCATGGAGGCTGGTCCGACCCATCCGCCGGTACCGCAACCTCGGCCCGCTCCGGCGGACGGAGACGCACCAGGTGGTCGCGACCCCCTTCGTGCATGCGGCAGACGATCGAGCCATCGGCGAGCTCGGCCATGGTCGCCTGTCCCAGGACCCAGTCGGGAGCATGGAATTCGGCCTGCCTCGCGACCAGAGGATGGGCCACGGGCGCGTCCGCAGCCAGTTGCTCGGCGGTCAACCGAAAGGGCAGCCACCATCCGCTGCGGTCGTCGACGAACAACAGGCTGCCGTCCCGGCACCAGAGGGGCTGGCCGACCGACGTCCCGTCTCCGCCGGCCACCCGTCGTCCGCCCCGGAGACGGATGGACCCGCCGGACTCCTCGATGCGTGCCACCCAGACCTCCGAGCTGTCCCAGGGCATGCACGGATGGTCCCAGGTCACCCAAGCCAGCCACCGGCCGTCCCGTGAGACCCGGGGGGCGGCCACGAAGTCCCCCTCTCCGACGATCGGCACGACGGCGAGCTCCTCCACC
>DASZJN010000305.1:0-2563 GCA_035948045.1 Acidimicrobiales bacterium
CATGGCCGCCCCCCGTCACTCGTGGCCGCTGGCCCGGGGCTTCGACCGCTGGTACGGCTTCCACGGGGGGGAGACCCATCAGTTCGTCCCCACCCTCTATCACGACAACCACTCGGTCGCCCCTCCCCGGTCCATCGACGAGGGCTACCACCTGAGCGCCGACCTGGCCGACCGGGCCATCGCCCACCTGGCCGACCTGCGGGCGGTCGACGTGGACCGGCGCTTCTTCCTCTACCTCTGCACCGGCGCCTGCCACTCGCCCCATCACGCCCCCCGTTCGTGGATCGAGCGCTACCGCGGCCAATTCGACAAGGGTTGGGACCGGTGGCGCCAGGAGACCTTCGCCCGCCAGCTCGACACCGGCCTGCTCGCTCCCGACACCGAGATGTCGCCGCGCCCGCCGTGGGTCCCGGCCTGGGAGGACCTGCCGGCCGAGGAGCGCCGGGTGGCGGCCCGGTTCATGGAGTGCTTCGCCGCCTTCCTCTCCTACACCGACGCCCAGCTGGGCCGGGTCCTCGAGTTCCTCGACCAGACGGGCGACCGGCAGGACACCCTGGTGATCCTGGTGTCCGACAACGGGGCCAGCTCCGAGGGGGGCGCCTCCGGCTCGATCAACGACAACCGGCTCCAGAACTTCGACCCGGCCGGGGCCGCCGAACTGTCCAGGCGCATCGAAGAGCTGGGCGGCCCGACCGCCCACAACAACTACCCCTGGGGCTGGACCATGGCGGGCAACACCCCGTACAAGCGATGGAAGCGCGAAGTCCACGAGGGCGGGGTGGCCGATCCCTGCATCGTGAGCTGGCCGGAGCGACTGGGCTCGGACGGCGGCATCAGGCGGCAGTTCGCCCACGCCGTCGACATCCTGCCCACCGTGTTGGAACTGGCCGGCGTCGAGGCACCGGCCACCATCGAGTATGTGCCCCAGACCCCCATCGACGGCATCAGCTTCGCCCCGTTGCTCGGCGTCGAGGGCGCCGAGGCCCCCGGGCACCGCGCCACCCAGTACTTCGAGATGTTCGGGAGCCGCGCCCTCTATCACGAAGGATGGAAGGCGGTGACCTTCAAGCCGATCGGACCCCTCTACGACGACGGCATCAACTGGAACGCCCCCTTCGACGAGGACCGCTGGGAGCTCTATCACGTGGCCGTCGACCCGGCAGAGATCCACGACCTGGCCGCCATCCACCCCGATCGGCTGGCGGACATGATCGAGCGCTGGTGGGACGAGGCCCGGCGCAATCAGGTGCTCCCCCTCGACAACCGGGTGCTGCACACCCTGGTCCACCCGAAACCCGATCGGCGGTCCCCGCACCTGCGCGCCACCTACTACCCCGGCGCCTCTCCGGTGCCCGAGTCGGTGGCGGCCAACGTCAAGAACCGCAGCCATGCCGTCGAGGTCGACGTCACCATCCCGGCCGGCGAGCCGGCGGAGGGGGTGCTGCTGGCCCAGGGGTCGGTACTCGGCGGCTTCTCCTTCCACCTGCGGGCCGGGTGCCCGCGCTATGTGCACAACCTCTACGGCAAGGAGCGTCACGTGGTCGCCGCCGCCCAGCCGGTCGATCCCGGCCGCCATCGGCTGGCCTTCCGGTTCGAACGCCAGGAGGAGGGCGGGGGCTCTGTGGAGCTGGCGGTCGACGGCACCGTCATCGCCGAGGGGCGCATCCCCACCTTCACGGTGGCCGCCTTCAGCGCCACCGGCGCCGGGCTCACCTGTGGCTACGAGGTGGGTCCGGCGGTGGGTGACGACTACGACGCACCGTTCCCCTGCACCGCCACCATCCACACGGCCACGGTGACCCTCAGCGAGGACGTGCCGGTCAACCCGTTGGTGGAGTTCGAACGGATCATGTCCGAGCAGTAACCGCGGTCGGCGGCCACCGGGCGATGGCGTTGCCGATGAGGGCGAGGCCGAACCTGGCGCTCGCCGGTGGCCTGCGGGACGGGCACGACCACCCGACGACCGGGTCCACCGGCGCGGCGTCGGCCTGACCCAGTTCCGGATCGAGGCGTACCCGTCGAGTGGCGGCGACCCGGTGGTGGATCTGGTGGAGCACCAGAAGCAGGCGTGAGGCGGCGCCAGAGTCGGCCTCTCGGGCGTCGGGCGCCTGAGCGATAGCCTCCCTGTCATCATGGCCCCGACCACGAGAGCTGACCCCGAAGGCCCTGTCCCCCCCGTCGACCAGGCTGACGATCAGGCTGTCGCCACCACGGACGGCCGACAGCTGCGCCGGGCCCGTAACCGCGAGGCGGTGGTCGCGGCTCTCCTGGACCTGTACCGCGACGGCAACCTGCGACCGAGCAGCGAGGAGATCGCGGCGCGCTCCGGGTTGTCCCCCCGCTCCCTGTTCCGGTACTTCGACGATGTGGACGATCTCATACGCGCCGCCATCGGGAGTCAGGAGGCCCGGGCCCGACCGCTGCTGGCCATCGCCGCCCGGCCGGACGACCCCTTCGATGCCAGGGTGGTCGCACTGGTGGAGCAGCGCTTCCATTTGTTCGGCGCTGTGGGCCAGGCGGCCACCGTCATGAGGCTCCGGTCCCCGTTTCAACCCTTGCTGGC
>DASZJN010000306.1:0-2414 GCA_035948045.1 Acidimicrobiales bacterium
GGCGGTGGCTCAGGAGACGGTGACCAGGGTGCCGATCGGGGTCAGCGGGTAGACCACGGCGGCGTTGGCCGGAGGCATCTCGACGCAACCGACGCTCTGCGGGTAGCCGTAGCTGCCCCGCACGAAGCCATGGAGGGCGTCCCCGCCGTTGAAGTAGCTCACCCAGGGGATCCCCGGGTCGGAATACTTCGATCCGTCCGGATTGGTCCCGGTCATGGTGGTCACCTTGTATCGGACGTAGACGGGAAAGGTGCCGGATGCGGTGGGGGCGGCCGCCACCCCGGTATTGGCCCGGGTCGAATAGACCGCAGTCCCGTTGCTGTAGACCGTGGTCGTCTGGGGAAGCACCTGCGACACATAGACGTAGTCATACGGAGCGGGGTCGATCGCCCCCGCGGTGGCGTCGGCCAGCAGCTGTTCCCACACGGACGGGCCGGCCTGCCCATCGGTCTTGAGATTGTGCTGCGACTCGAAGGCCATGACGGCGCCCCGGGTGATCTCGTTGGGCGTGCCCACGGTCCACAGGCTCTGGAGGGATGCCGGCTCACCCCAGCGCCAGGTGAACGAGCCCTCCTGGGCCTGGGCTGCCTCCTGCGCCGCGGGCAAGGCACCAGCAGGGGTGAAGCTGACCGGGAGATACCCGAGCTGGGCCAGGAGCTGCTGCAACCGCAGGGTGCTGCCGCCGGCAACGGTGAATCTGACCGACAACGGCTGGGCCAACCGCTTGCCGGCGGCGCTGACCACACCGGTGTCGCCCGCCGGAATCGAGATCATCTCCGACGACGATGGCGCGAACGGGGCCGAGGCGACGAAGGTGAAGGTGTCGGGGGTGACCACCTGCCAGGTGCCGGCGACCGAGGGGCTCAGGGAGGGTGAGGGGGAGTGGGGATCGAGGGGCACTGAGAAGTGCACCGACACGGTGGCGTCGGTCGGGACCCCGGTGCTGCCGTCGGAGGGGCCCACCGAGGCCACGCTCAGGGGCCCCGGATTGGCCGCGGCCTCGATGGCGGGGGCAGTCGTCGAAGTCGCGGAGGCGACCGCCCCGCTGGAGCCGCGAAATGCGAAGGCGGCCACGCCTGATCCCATCACGACCGCCGCCATCAGGGCGACGCCGATGGGCCAGCGCCTGCGCCGGGCGCGGGGCTGTTGTGGGGCCATCGACTTCGAGTGTGCGTGGGCGGCCGACATACCTCTCCTCTGTCACCAGAATCTACCAGTCCACAGCGCAATTACGCCGCCAAAAGCAAGGGCTGAGGACGCCAATTCCTTCGTTGGACCGGGTACCGCAACCGATCAGTTCGACTCACCACCCGATCGGTCTGCCTGCACCCGCTGCTCGATGGCCAGTTCGAGCTGCCCGATGAGACGGGCATCGGTGATCTTCCCGCCGTCGGGTCCTCGCACGTAGAACGCGTCAACCACCGCCGACCCGAAGGTGGACACCCGGGCCGAGATGACGTCGAGGCGGAAGTCGACCAGGGCCTGGGTGATGCGATGGAGTTGGCCGACGACGTCCTCGGCCCGCACCTCGACGACTGTGGCCGTCGCCGAGGCAGTGTTGTCCACGGTCACCTGGGTCGAGACCAGGCGGGGGGTGATGGGTCGCCGATCGCTCCGGTAGGTGCGGGCGCGCTCCGCCAGCTGCGCCTCGATGGAGAGCCGGCCGGCCATCACCGCCGCCAGGTCGTCGGACAGCCGGGCCGCCGACGGCCATCGCCCCCTCGAGGGCTCCACCGTGAAGATCTCGACGGCGACCCCGCTTTCCCCGGCAACGACGGCCGACCGGACGTTGAGCCCGTGGAGGGCCAGCACGCCGGTCACTTCGGCGAGCAGTCCCGACCGGTCGGCCGCCACCACCATGACAGTCGGGTCGTCGATCGAGAGCGCCGGCACCCCATGGGTGCGCACGGTGTCCATGATCACCCGGACCTCGTCCGTGATCCACGGCGTCGGGACGGCGGCCGGCTCGCCCGCCAGCAAACGGCCGGTCCGTTCGACCAGCTCGGCGATCAGTCCCGCCTTCCAGGGGCCCCACGCCGAGGGACCGGTGGCCAGGCTGTCCGCCTCGACGAGCGCGGCCAGCAACTCCAGGGTCGACCGGTTGCCGACCTCCTTGGCCACCCGCTCCGCGGTGGCCGGGTCGTCGAGATCGCGTCGGGTGGCGGTGTCAGGCAGCAACAGGTGCAGCCGGACCATGACGACCAGGGTGTCAACGTCCGCCTCGGGGAGGCCCATCCGCCTCCCGATTTCAGCGGCAACAGTCATGCCGACTTCGGTGTGGTCGCCCGGGAAACCCTTCCCGATCTCGTGGAGCAAGGTACCGATCAACAGCAGGTCGGCCCGGTTGACGCGGTGGGCCAGCGTGGCGGCATTGGCGGTGGCCTCGAGGAGGTGGCGATCGACGGTGAACCGGT
>DASZJN010000307.1:0-5363 GCA_035948045.1 Acidimicrobiales bacterium
CCGAGGTGCTGGGCGCCCAGCGAACCGTAGAAGGGTGCGTCGCCGAAAGCGAAGATGCCACCGTCGGAGGCCACCAGCCAGTAGCCCCGGCCATCGAGGGTGGGCACCATGCCGACGATCGGCTGGTTGAGCCGGATGGCGCCGGTCGACCCGCGGAAGGCGGCGTCGCCGAAGCTGAAGATGCCTCCGTCGGAGGCCACCAGCCAGTAGCCGCCATCGTCGGCGGTCGGTGCCATGCCCACGACCGGCCTGTTGAGGGCGGTGGCCCCGGTCGAGCCCAGGAACCCGGCGAACCCGAAGGTGAAGATGCCACCGTCGGAGGCCACCTCCCAGTAGCCGGGCAGCACGTAGGCGTAGCGGTCCTGCGGCACGGAGCGGCTCGTCCCGCCGGCATCGGAGACGGTGACATCCACCACCGCCCCGCCGGCGGGACCTGGTGGCACCGCGGCCACCAGGGTGTTCGGAGAGAGGACGAAGAAGATGGCCGCAACGCCACCGAACTTGACCGACGTCGCTCCGGAGAAGTTGAACCCGGTGACGGTGACCGTGTTGCCGCCGCCCACCGCCCCCTTCGTCGGCAGGACCCGGGTCACCGAGGGACAGCTCGGCGGCGAGAACAGGTAGAACGACAGGGTGTTGGCGATCGGCGATCCCCATCCGCTGGCCACGTCGTAGTTGGCCGTCGCCGGGTACAGCCCATCGCTGGCCCCGAGCACGGCGTTGCTGCCCACGGTCACGTCGTGGAACGGCGAGACCGCACACGCGCCCGCTCCGTACAGCGTGGGGTTCATCAGCCCGGCCGGAGCGAAGAGGCCCTGGTCGATGACGGCGATCATCGCCCCCCACAGGGGCGAGGCGGCGCTGGTCCCGCCGGCCACCGTCCAGTTGCCGTTGAACCTGATGGCATAGCCGTGGAGGGGATCGGAGGAGGCCGAGACATCGGGCACCTCCCGGCAGCTCGACCGAGCCAGCGCCGTGCACCGGGCCACGGCAGCGGAGGCGCCCACCCCGGGGCCGAACTGCCACGACGGCGTGGCGAAGTCCGACGAGACACCGCCCCCACCGGATCCGAAGACGTTGTTCCAGACGGTCTCGGCCGGCGGCGGCCCAGGAGACAGGAGCGTCGTCCCCCCGACCCCGGTCACATTGGGTTGATCGGCCGGGTCGTCGACGCTCACCGTGGCCGTGGGATCGACTCCGGGCACGTAGCAGTCGGTCGACCCCGAATCCCCCGAGGCGGCCACCACGGTCTGGCCCTGGGCCGCGGCCTGGGCGAAGAGATTCGACTCGGTGGCCTGCGCCCCGGGCTGGGCCGCCATCTCCGGCTCGCACAGGCCCCAGCTGGTCGAGATCACCTTCAGCGACGGGTCATTGACCATGGCGGCATAGGTGTCGATGGGTCCGGTGCCTCCCTGCGGGCCGGTGTAGACCTTGATCGACGCCCCCGGCGCCAGACCGGCCGCGTCCTCGATGTCGAGGGCAGCCTCACCATGACCGGGACCGCTCCCGGCACCCCCGTCGACCAGGACGTTGCTGATCGGGTTGCTGAGCGCGTAGCAGGCCTGGTAAGCGGCAATGTCGCTGCCGGCGAACGGCTCGAGCTCGTAGATGCCGATGGTCTGACCTGTCCCGGTCTGGGTCCCGTAGAGGCCGCTCAACCCGTAGGCCGAGGCGAGCTGGTCGGCTGTGTAGCCACCCGTGTTGGTGGCCGCGGCGCAGGGCACGGGTCCCACGTGGGGCACCGGCGACCGCGGGCTGGGCGCGGTGTTGGTGCCCGGAGCCAGCACGATCTGGGGTTGGGGCTGGGCCACCGTGCTCAGGCCCACGACACCCTCCAGGGATGACGCCAGCGCCGAGGGCACGGCCGGGGCGTTCTCCGAGAACCGCGCCACCCGCCCACCCGGGAGCCGGGTGTCGACCAGCGTCACACCGAAGGCGCCGGCCAACTGGCGGGCGGTGCCCGTCACCGGTATCAGCAGACCGTCGGGCGAGGTCACCCCGGGACGCAGGCCGGCGGATGACAGCCAGCTCCGCACGCCGGCGATCACGGCCGCGGTCGGCCCGAAGGTCGAGGCGAACTGGCCGGCGGCCAGATAGTGGTGGTACTGCGCGGAGCCGGGCGTCGACACCGCGGCCACGAAGGCGTCCAGCGCCCCAGGATCTCGAGGCCTCAACGACACGTCGGCGGTGACGGTGGCGGCGCCGTCGGTGGCGCCGATGACCGACGCGCCCCGGGGCAGAACGGGGGCACGGCCCACCATTCTCATCGAAGGGGAACCGGCTGCCCCGGCCACGGCGACGGTGGCGACCGAGCCGACCCCGGTGACCAGCACGAGCGAGGTGACCAGGGCCGCCAGGGACTGGCCCGGTCTCTGCCTGGTCATGGCCGACAGTCTGGCCTAATTCTCCTGGCCCCGTTCATCACCCGGATCGGTGTCCTCCGGCCCCTCGTTCCGCCAACCGCGCAGGCGTTCGGCCACGATCGCTTCGTGGCCCCGGTCGCTCGGCTCGTAGTAGCGGCTCCCGGCCACCTCGGCCGGCCGGTACTGCTGGTCGACCCAGGCCTCGGGGCGGTCGTGGGGATAGACGTAGCCCTCGCCGTGGCCGATGGTCCCCGCGCTCCGGTAGTGGGCGTCGCGAAGGTGGGCAGGCACGTCCCCGCGGGGTCCCTCTCGGACGTCCCTCTGCGCCCGGCCCAGGGCCACCGTCACCCGGTTCGACTTCGGGGCGCAGGCCAGGTGCACGACGGCCTGGGCCAGGTTGAGCTGAGCCTCCGGCAAGCCCACGAACTCCACGGCCCGGGCGGCGGCATCCGCCACCACCAGGGCCAGGGGATCGGCCTCGCCGATGTCCTCGCTGGCCAGGATCACCAGACGGCGGGCGATGAAGCGGGCGTCCTCGCCGGACTCGAGCATCCGCGCCAACCAGTACAGACCGGCGTCGGGATCCGAGCCCCGAACCGACTTGATGAAGGCGCTGGTCTGGTCGTAATGGGCGTCCTCGCCGTAGTGCTGCAGCCGGGAGTGGCGGGCCCGCTCCACATCTCCCAGCGAGATCGGCTCCGGTCCGGACAGCGCCACCGCCACTTCCAGGGTCGTGAGCACGGCCCGGGCGTCTCCATCGGCCAGGCCGACCAGCGCGGCCACGGCCTCGGGCTCGGCGGTGGCGCCTTCGGCGCTGAGGCCGCGAGCCACCACCTCCTCCAGCTCGTCGACGGAGAGCGGCTCGAGGCGCCACAGTGTGGAGCGCGACAGGAGCGGAGCGTTGACCTGAAAGAACGGGTTCTCGGTGGTGGCCCCGATGAGCACCAGCAGTCCTTCCTCGACCGACGGTAGCAGCGCGTCCTGCTGGGCCCGATTGAACCGGTGGACCTCGTCGAGGAAGAGGATGGTCCCCCGGCCCTGCTCGCCCAACAGCTGGCGGGCACCGTCGACGACTTCACGCACGTCCTTCACCCCGGCGCTCACGGCGGAGAGCGGCACGAATCGCTTGGCGGTGGCCGCAGCCACCACCGATGCCAGGGTGGTCTTGCCGGTTCCCGGGGGTCCCCAGAGGATGGCCGAGGTCAGCCGATCGGACTCGATCAGGGCCCGCAGTGGGGCCCCCGGTCCCACCAGGTGCTGCTGGCCGATGATCTCGTCGAGGGTGCGGGGCCGCAGCCGTGCCGCCAGTGGCGCCCGGGTGGCCAGCCGCTCCTCGGCCGCCCCCGAGAACAGATCGCCGTCGGCCACGATGCGTCGCTCAGTCCCTGGACGGGATCAACTGCAAGCCGAGGCCGGCCAGCACACCCGGCGCCAAGGGCTTGGGTGCACCGGTCATCGGATCCGCCCCCGACTGGGTCTTCGGGAAGGCGATCACCTCGCGGATGTTGTCCTCGCCGGCGAAGATGGCCGCCAACCGATCGAGCCCCACGGCGAATCCGGCGTGGGGGGGCGCCCCGAACCGGAACGCACCCAGGAGGAACCCGAACCTCGAACGGGCCTCCTCCTCCCCGATGCCGAGCACCGAGAACACCCGGCTCTGGATGTCGGCGCGGTGGATACGCACGCTGCCGGAACCGAGCTCCCATCCGTTGAGCACCAGGTCGTAGGCCTGGGAGCGGACCGAGGCCGGATCCGACTCCAAGCGATCGAGGTCCTCGGGGTGGGGCATGGTGAAGGGATGGTGAGCCGGGACCGGGTTGCCGGCCTCGTCGAAGCCGTCGAACATCGGGAAGTCCACCACCCACACATACCGGTAGGGTCCCTCGCCCACCGGGCGGCCCCCCAGCTCGACGCGCAACTGACCGAGCACGGTGCACGCCAACCGGTGGTCGTCCGCCACCACCAGGATCAGGTCACCGGCCGAGGCACCCGTGGCCGACAGCAACCCGGCCCGCTCGCGGTCGGAGAGGAACCGATCGAGGGGCGAGTCCAGGACCAGGGCCGGGTCCTCTCCCCCCGATCCCGGGGCGGCGGAGACCCGGAACCAGGCGAGGCCCTTCGCCCCCTGCTGCTTGGCCCGGTCGGTGATCCCGTCGAGTCGGGAGCGGCTCAGCCCGGCGCCCTCCGGGAGCACGATGGCCTTCACAGTGGGAGCTCCGAAGGCCTTGACCCCGGTGCCCTCGAAGGCGGCGGTGAGGTCGACGAGCTCCATCCCGAAGCGCAGGTCGGGCTTGTCGGTGCCGTAGCGGTCGAGGGCCTCGGCCCAGGTCATCGTCGGGATGTCGGTGGGCCGGACACCGGTGACGGCCTCGGCCGCATCGAGGACGGCCTCGGACACGAACTCGAGCACGTCCTCCTGGCCGGCGAACGACGCCTCCAGGTCCAGCTGGGAGAACTCGAACTGCCGATCGGCACGGAGGTCCTCGTCGCGCAGGCAGCGGGCGATCTGGAAGTAGCGGTCCACGCCGGCCACCATGAGCAACTGCTTGGCCAGCTGGGGGCTCTGGGGCAGGACGTAGCAGGCGCCGGGGCTGAGCCGGCTGGGCACGGTGAACTCCCGCGCCCCTTCCGGGGTGGGCGCCCACAGCAGGGGCGTCTCGACCTCGACGAAGCCCTGGCGGTCCATGGCCGACCGCAGGGCCCGGTTGACGGTGGCCCGGAGGCGCAGGTTGGCCTGCATCTTGGGCCGCCGGAGGTCGACGAAGCGATGCTTCAGGCGGACCACCTCGTCCACCTCCACCCGGTCGGCCACGGCGAAGGGGGGCGGCTCGGCCGGGTTGAGCACGGTCACCACGCACTCCCCGATCTCGACCTCCCCGGTCGGGAGCTCGGCATTGGCGGTCCCGTCCGGCCGGGGCCTGACCACGCCCTCCACCGCGATCACGTACTCACTGCGCACATCGACCGTGCCCGGTACCACGCACTGCACGATGCCGGTGT
>DASZJN010000308.1:0-4665 GCA_035948045.1 Acidimicrobiales bacterium
GTGGGGGTGATGGGTGACAGCGCCGGTGGCAATCTGGCGGCCGTCGTGGCCCAGGAGACCCGCAGCGGAGGTCCGGCCGCGGTGGCCGACCTTCCACCTCCGGTGGCGCAGGGCCTCGTCTATCCCGCCGCCGACGTCCGATTCGACACGCCCTCGATGCAAACCATGGGTGACGGCTTCCTCCTCACCCGGGACACCATGGAGTACTACCGCGGCGAGTACCTCCCCCGTCGGGCCGATTGGGAGACGCCCCGGGCATCGCCCCTCCTGGCCGGTGACCTCAGCGGCCTGGCGCCGGCCCTGGTGGTGACGGCGGGTTTCGACCCGCTGCGGGACGACGGGGCCAACTACGCCGAGGCCCTGCGCATGGCCGGGGTCGACGTCGAGTACCGCTGTTACGACGACCAGATCCATGGATTCATGGCGATGGGCGTCCTGTCCGACTCACTGGCTCTGGCCACGGAGGTCTGCGATTCCATGGGCCGCCTCATGCGGCGTTCGGCACCGAAGGGCCCTCCGGCGTAGACCGTCGCTCGATCCCTCCCACCCGCCTCGACCTCTACAGTTGGCCCAATGGCCCCAACTCCCGGAATCCTGGCTCTGGTCGGCGGCGGCGAATGGCAGGACGGGTGCTCGTTCGACGAGGAATTCCTGGCCGCGTCAGGTTCCGATCAGGTCCTGGTCCTGCCCACCGCGGCGGCCTACGAGCATCCCGAGCGCCTGGTGGTCCGGGCCGGGGAGTGGTTCGGTCCCCTCGGGGCCCAGGTCGAAGGGTTGATGGTCCTGTCTCGGGCCGACGCCGAGGACGGCGGCGCCGCCGAGGTCATGCGGGGCGCCACCATGATCTATGTGAGCGGGAGTTCGCCGATGCACATCCGCAGCGTGCTGAAGCACTCCAAGGTCTGGGACGCGTTGGTCGAAGCGTGGAGCCACGGCGCCGTGGTCGTCGGCTCCTCGGGCGCGGCCATGGCCCTGACCGACCCCATGGTCGACGCCCGCGGCGGGGGCTTGACCATCGGCCTCGGGCTGCTGACCGGACTGGCGGTCGTTCCCCACTTCGGGGACACCCACGAGGACGAGCACGGCGAGAAGCTCCACCGGTCGGTGCAGCTGGCCCCGGCCGGCACTCCGGTGGCCGGCATCCCCGAACGAACCGCCCTCATCCGGGATCCGAGCGGCCCGTGGCGTTCGTCCGGTGTGGGGGAGGTGGCGGTCTTTCTCGACGGCAAGCGGGCGGAGTCCGGACTCGGCGTACTACCGACCTGAGGACCGACTTCCTGTCGGAGTCCCCCGGCGCCGCCGGACCGGGGAGAACGGAGCAGCAGGAGGCCTCAGTCGGCTTCCGTGATGGTCACCGATTCGATGGTGACCTGCTCCGAAGGCGCACCCGACCGGCTGCCCACAGACTCGATGGCCTCGATAACGTCGTGGCCACCGACGACCTTGCCGAACAGCGAGTAGCTCGGGGGCAGGGCGGCGCCGTCGGGCCCGCTCACGATGAAGAACTGGCTGCCGTTGGTATGAGGCCCGGCGTTGGCCATGGCCAGTGAGCCGATCTCGTAGCGGCCCGGCGCGGGGAGCTCGTCGTCGAAACGGTAGCCCGGACCACCCCGCCCCGATCCCTCCGGGTCCCCGCCCTGGAGCATGAACCCCGGAATGATCCGGTGGAACACGATTCCGTCGTAGTAGTGCCAACGGGCCAGGAACACGAAGTTGTTGACCGTGCGGGGGGCGGCGATGGCATCGAGGGCGATGGTCATGGTGCCTTTGGACGTCGCCACTTCAGCGCTATAGCGCTTGGCGGGGTCGATGACCATGGGCGGTGGCCCGTCGAACCGTTGGGTCTTGGGGCTGGAGCCGTCTGCGGCCGGAATCTCAGGGGGCATGTGACTTCCTTCTCGTTGTCGTTGGGTTTGGACGTCTGTGAGTGGCCGGTTCCAACCCGCCCCGACCGTGGCGGCATGTTGGGCCGGGGCGGTTACGAGGTGGCGATGGTCACGGACACCATGCGATGAAGCGTGGTGGGCGTCCCGCTGCTGGCCCCGGCGGCGTTGATCGTCGATACCACGGGCATGCCGGACGTCACCTTTCCGAACAGGGTGTAGCTCGGAGCCAGGGACTCCCCCTGGGATCCGGCCACGATGAAGAACTGGCTGCCGTTGGTGTTGGCCCCGGAGTTGGCCATGGCCAGTGAGCCGAGCGGATATTGCGGCGAAGCGGACTTGGGCAGCTCGTCGGCGAACTGATAGCCGGGACCGCCCATCCCGGTGCCGGTGGGGTCGCCGGTCTGGTCGACGAAGGAGGGAATGACCCGGTGGAAGACGATGCAGTCGAAGAAGTGCTGATCGGCCAGGAAGACGAAGCTGTTGACGGCCTTAGGCGCCGCTTTCGGATCGAGCTGGAGGGTGAATGGGCCCACGTCGGTGACGACGGTCGCGGTGTAGGTCTTCGATGCAGCGATGGTCATGGCCGGTGCCGTCGGCCACGACGGCTTGTTGAGTGTGGCGCTGAAGTTCGCCGGGCAGTTCGCCGACGTGGTGATGGCGCTCGGAGACCTGTTGCCCGACCCCCCGGACGCGGCCGGCCTGGTGGTGCTGGAAGCGGGACTGGACGTGGTGGACGTGCTCGACTGCTTCTTCGACGGCTTGAAGATGAGATAGGAAAGGCCGATCACGATGGCTGCCACGATGGCGATGGTGATGGTGCGTCGTAGGTTCTGCCGGCGCTTTTGGGCCTTCTGCTCCGCCTCCAGGCGGGCTTGGCGGCCGGCCTTCTGACGTTGACGCTTCTCGGTGGGCACGGGGCATCAGGGTAGTCGGTCCTACTTGGGCCGTCGGTGTCGGCTCCCCGGTGCCGGGTGGGACGGTGGGACCGTCCCTGTAGCCTTGACCACCATGTCGCTGACGGTGCAGAAATTCGGCGGAACGTCTGTCGCCGACGCCGACAGGATCCGCGCCGTGGCCGACCACGTGGCCCGCAGCCGGCGGACGGGGGACGAGGTGGTGGTGGTGGTCAGCGCCATGGGCCGCACCACGGACCAGTTGATCCGGCTGGCTGGAGACGTCAGCGCCGTCCAGCCCACCCGCGAGGTCGACATGCTCCTGAGCGCCGGGGAGCGCATCTCGATGGCGCTGCTGTGCATGGCCCTGGCGGAGCTCGGAGTCGAGGCCACCTCCTACACCGGGAGCCAGGCCGGCATCATCACCGACGCCGTGCACACCAGGGCCAGGATCGTCGAGATCCGTGCCGACCGGCTCCGAGCCACCCTCGACGGGGGTGGGGTTCCGGTGGTGGCCGGCTTCCAGGGCATGTCCGTCGAGCGCGATGTGACCACACTGGGACGCGGGGGGTCGGACACTACGGCAGTGGCACTGGCTGCGGTGCTCGATGCCGACGCCTGCGAGATCTACACCGATGTGCCCGGGGTGTTCAGCACCGATCCGCGCATCGTGCCCGAGGCCCGCAAACTGGCCCGGGTCAGCTATGAGGAGATGCTGGAGATCTCGGCCACCGGGGGCCGGGTGCTCTCGCTTCGCTCGGTGGAGTTCGCCCGGAACCACCATGTTCCCCTGCACGTGCGTTCGAGCTTCACCTGGGAGCCCGGGACCTGGATCGATGAGGAGGATGCAACCATGGAGCAGTCCGTCGTCACCGCGGTGACTCACGATGTCTCGGAGGCCAAGGTGACGGTCATCGGCGTGCCCGATCGCCCGGGGTTGGCCGCCCGACTGTTCAGGGCCCTGGCGGACCGCAATGTGAACGTCGACATGATCGTGCAGAACACATCGGTGCACGGCACCACCGACATCTCGTTCACCGTGCCCGGCCACGACCTGGCTGTCAGCACCGAAGTGTGCCACGGTCTGGTACCCGAGTTGGGCGCCACCGGCGTGACTACCGACGATGCCGTGGCCCGGGTGTCCCTGATCGGGGCCGGTATGAAGACCCATCCCGGCGTGACAGCACTGACCTTCGAGACCCTTGCCGCCGCCGGCATCAACATCGAGATGATCTCGACGTCGTCGATCCGGATCTCCTGCATGGTCCGCGCCGGCGCCGCCGAAGAGGCTGTCCGCGCCCTGCACAAGGCGTTCGAGCTGGCGTGACCAACGCTGAGGCGCGGACCCGACGCCGGTCGCCTCCGGTGGATGGGAGCGCCCGTAGACTGGGCCCATGCGTATGGCAGTGGTCGGTGCGACCGGGCAGGTCGGAACGGTCATGCGTGCGGTCCTCGTCGAGCGGGACTTCCCGCTCGACGATCTGAGACTGCTGGCATCGTCCCGCTCCGCCGGCCGTCGTCTCGCCTTCCGGGGACGCGAGGTGACCGTGGAGGACGCGGCCACCGCCGATCCGGGTGGTGTGGACGTCGCCCTCTTCTCCAGCGGCGCCACGGCCTCGAGAGAACTGGCCCCCAGGTTCGCCTCCGCGGGGGCCATCGTGATCGACAATTCGTCGGCGTGGCGGATGGACCCGATGGTTCCCCTGGTGGTCCCCGAGGTCAACGTGGCGACGCTGGCCTCGATCCCCAAGGGCATCGTGGCCAATCCGAACTGCACGACCATGGTGGCCATGCCGGTCCTCAAGCCGCTTCACGATGCCGCCGGTCTCCGCCGCATCGTGGTCGCCACCTATCAGGCCGTCTCCGGCTCCGGTCTGGCCGGGGTC
>DASZJN010000309.1:0-3619 GCA_035948045.1 Acidimicrobiales bacterium
CCTCACCCGCCAACAACTCGACCAGGTGGGATTGACTTCCCACCGCCCGGGTCTCCAAGAGCTTGGTGATGCGGTGCTGGCGCTGGTGTTTCGTCATCGGGGGCGGTCCTCCTCCCCCGCCAGAGGATCGACTCCCATGACCCACGCCAACAGCCCGCGCATGGCGTGCATGCGATTGGCCGCCTGCATCCACACCACGCTCCGAGGGCCGTCCACCACGGCGGCACTGATCTCTTGGCCCCGGTGGGCAGGCAGGCAGTGCAGAACGACGGCGTCCTCGGCCGCCCCGGCCAGCAGCGCCTCGTCGACCGAATAGCCGGCGAAGGCCGCCAGCCGGGCCTCGGCCTGCTCCTCTTGGCCCATCGAGGTCCACACGTCGGTGTAGACGGCATTGGCGCCGTCGACGGCCTCGACGGGGTCGACGGTCACGGTCAGGTCACCCCCGAAGGAGCGCACCAGCTCCACATCGGCGGCCGAGGGACCGTAGCCGGCCGGGGAGGCGACCCGCGTGGCCATTCCCGCCATCGATGCGGCAACGGCCAACGACCGCCACACGTTGTTGGCGTCGCCGACGTAGGCCACGGTGCGATCGCCGAGGCCAGTTCGGCCGAACACCTGCCTCAGGGTCAGTAGGTCGGCCAGGGCCTGGCACGGATGGGCCCGGTCGGACAACAGGTTGATGACCGGGACGGCCATCTCGGCCCCGTCGAGTGCGGCGGCCATGCGGACCAGCGTGCCGTGATCGATGACCCGTGCGCAGAGCACCGAGTGGTAGCAGGCCAAGGTGCGGGCCACGTCTTCGGCGGGCTCCCGGACGTCGATGCCGACCTCGTCGCCCTGGATGTAGACGGGGTGTCCACCCAACGCCACCGCCGCCATCTCCGAGCTGTTGCGGGTGCGGTTCGACGCCTTCTCGAACAGGAGCGCAACGCCCCGACCCTCGAGCACCGGAGGGAGCTCGTTCGGACCCACCTCCGCCAGGACGAGCACCTCCTCCAATCCAATGCGGCCCAACCCGTCGATGTCCAGGACATGCCGGGTGCGAGCATCGGACAGCGCCGAACCAGTCGCGTGACCGGTCATCTCGGCGGATCCCCAGGGTCCGCGACCTGGTCCCGGTCGGCTCCGGTTTCGCCGGGCCCGTGGTCAGCCGCCAGGATCCGGCCCAGCGTCCCGAGCGCCTCCTCGATCTCGGCCTCGGTAACCAAGAGCGATGGGGCGAATCGCAACACGTCAGGGCGAGGTGCGTTGATGACCAGGCCGGCTTCGAGCGCCTGGCGGCACGCCGGGACGGCAAACTCGTCGGTGAGGACGGCGGCCAACAGCAGACCTTCACCTCGCACCGAGGCGACCCGAGGCATCGCCTCCAATCCCGCCTGCAACCTGGCGCCCGCCACACGGGCGCGGGCGGGAACGTCCTCCGACTCCATCACCGCCAAGGTGGCCTTGGCCGCGGACATGGCCAGGGGCTGCCCCCCGAACGTGCTCCCGTGGTCCCCGGGCACGAACGCCGCCGCCACTTCGGCACGCGCCCAGCAGGCCCCCACCGGCATCCCGTTGCCCAGTGCCTTGGCCATGGTCACCACGTCGGGCTCCACCCCGAGATGCTGGAACCCGAACCAGCGCCCGGTGCGGCCGAACCCCGTCTGTACCTCGTCCACCATCAACAAGATGTTCCGCTCGGAACAGAGCTGCCGCAGGCCGACCAGATAGTCCGAAGAAGGCACCACCACTCCCGCCTCGCCCATGATCGGCTCCACCAGCACCGCAGCGACCCTGGCCGGGTCACACGCCGAGTCCATGGCCTCGAGGTCATCGAAGGGGACGTGGTCGAATCCTTCAGGGAGAGGGAGGAACGGCTGCTGTTTCTCGATCTGACCGGTGGCGGCCAGCGAGGCAAGGGTCCGTCCGTGGAAGGCGTCCCACGTGCTGACCAGCGCGTATCGGCCCGGACCCGCCCACCGGCGGGCCAGTTTGATGGCGCACTCGTTGGCCTCGGCTCCCGAGTTGGCGAAGAACACCTGCCCGCCGGCGCGCTCGACCCCGCCCCCGATGAGACGGTCGAGGGTGGCCGCCACCTCAGGGCCCACCACGTTGCCGAAGAGGTTGGAGACGTGGGTGAGGGTGCGGGCCTGGTCGGCGACGGCTGCCGCCACCGCGGGATGGGCGTGGCCCAGGGAGGTCACGGCCAGGCCCGACAGGAAGTCGAGGTACTCCTTGCCGGCCGAGTCGTACAGCGTGCTTCCGCGGCCGCGCACGAAGGTGACGGTGGGTTCGGCGTAGGTGTGCATCAGGGCGGATCGGTCGAGAGGACCGGTCCCGGCGCCGGGGCTTGGCGGCGCGACGGGGACAGCCGGCGCGACGGGGCTGCCCGGGACGACAGGTCCCGATGCCCCAGCCAAGACCTCGCGCTCGGTCATCACGACATCACCATGGTCCCGACCCCCTCGTCGGTGAAGACCTCGAGCAACAGCGCATGGGGGGTGCGGCCGTCGAGGATGTGGGCACGTCCGACGCCGGATCTGACGGCTCGGGCGCAGGCTTCGACCTTGGGGATCATCCCGCCCGTTGCGGCACCGGTCGCCACCAAGCGGTCGAGGTCATGGGCGGTGGCCTGGTGGATCAAGGTTGAGGCGTCGTCAGGGTCCGACCGGAGGCCGGAGACGTCGGTCAGGAAGACCAGCTTCTCGGCCTCGAGTGCGGCCGCCAGGGCTCCGGCGGCGATGTCGGCGTTGATGTTGAAGGCCTGCCCCGACGGGTCTGCGCCGATGGTGGCCACGACCGGGATCAGCCCCTGGGCCAGCAGCTGGTGGACGATCACCGGATCGACGTGGACGACGTCCCCGACATACCCAAGGGCCTCCGAGCGCGCGGTGGCGGTGATCAGGTTGGCGTCCTCACCCGACAATCCCACGGCCAGAGCGCCATGCACGTTGATCGAGCTCACGATGTCGCGGTTGACCTTGCCGACCAGCACCATGCGGACAAGATCAATGGTCTCGGCGTCGGTGACACGAAGGCCGTCCATGAATTGGGCCTCCTTGCCCACCCGCGCCATCAATTCACCGATCTGCGGCCCGCCGCCGTGGACCACCACCGGCAGCATGCCCACCGAGCGCATCAGCACGATGTCCTCGGCGAACGACGCCAGTGCCGTGGCCTCGTCGACGGCATCCTCGCCGGGCTTCGAGCTGAGGACGTTGCCACCGTATTTGACCACGACAACCTTGCCCAGGAACCGGCGGATGTAGGGCAGGGACTCGATCAGCACCGACGCCTTGTCCCCGGGGGGCAGGGCTGAGGCTGTCAGCGCACGGGCTGGCGTCGCCTCCTCTGAGGGGCGGTGAGCGGTCATGACGTCGTCCTGTTCTCGTCGATGTACCCGTAGCCCAGGTCGACGCCCATCACCACACCGTTTCCGTCGGCCAACCCGAGTTGGCAGTGGATGTCGATCAGGGATCCCGCCAGGTGCTCGGCCACTGCGGCACGGTCGTGCGCGACGGCGACCCCTTCACGGCACACGACCACGCCGCCGTAGGCGATGGCCAGTCGGTCCATGTCGAATGCGACACCGGCCGACCCGAGTTCACTCGCCACCCGACCCCAGTAGGGGTCCCCG
>DASZJN010000310.1:0-5180 GCA_035948045.1 Acidimicrobiales bacterium
GCCGACCAGGTCCACCCAGTAGGCCACCATCTCCGCTGACGAAAGCGTCCGCCCCTCGCCGGCCAACACATAGTTCCCGTCCTTGTACAGCTCGGTACTGGCCGGATCCATGGCGATGGCGATGTCGTCGCCGGGAACCCGCCCCGCCGCCTCGATGGCCTCCACCAGAATTCGGACCGCTTCCTCGTTGGAGGAGAGATTCGGTGCGAAGCCACCCTCGTCACCGACCGTGGTGGACAGGCCCCTCACCTTCAACACGCGGGCCAGGGCGTGATAGGTCTCGACGCCCCAGCGCATTGCCTCGGAGAATGATGCGGCCCCGACCGGCATGATCATGAATTCCTGCAGATCGATGGAGTTGTCGGCGTGCATGCCCCCGTTGACCACGTTCATCATCGGACCCGGGAGCACGTGGGCGTTCGAGCCCCCGATATAGCGGTACAGAGGGATGCCCAGTTCATCGGCTGCGGCCTTGGCCGTGGCCAGGGACACTCCCAGGATGGCGTTGGCCCCCAACCGTCCCTTGTTGGGCGTTCCGTCGGCATCGATCAGGGCCAGGTCCACGCCCCGCTGGTCGAGGGCGTCCGCCCCGTTGAGGATGTCGGCGATCTCGCCATTGACGTTGGCCACCGCGTCCAGGACTCCCTTGCCCAGGTAGCGGTCCCCTCCGTCGCGGAGCTCCACCGCCTCGAACGAGCCGGTCGACGCTCCGGAGGGCACGATGGCCCGCCCGACTGCTCCCGAGTCGAGCAGGACCTCGACCTCGATGGTGGGATTGCCACGCGAGTCGAGGACCTCGCGACCGATGACCTGTTCGATGAAGCTCACTGTGCGTAGTCACTCCTGTTGCCGGTGTGAGAAAAGTTACCACCCAGGATCGCCGGGACCTGGGAATTCGCCGCCGACCATCGACCGCTTGCGGCGCCGGCGAGGGGTCGTCGGAAGGCGTCAACCCGACTTCTCGACCACGGTCCGGAACGTGGCCGCTCTCGATCGCAGGGCCGTCTCGGGATCGACCCCCAGGGCTCGAGCCACATTGGCCAGTGAGAAGAGAAGCTCTCCGAGCTCGGCCGAATGTTCGGCGCGGCCCCCGGCGCCATCGGTGACCCGAAAGTGTGGCTGCCCCCCGGCACGGACCGCCTCGGCGTCCGAGCTTCCGAGGCTGGAGACTCCCTCGGCCACCCGGACGGCCTCCTCAGCCACACTCGGGAGCACCATCCCGACGGCCAGTGCCTTCCGCTGCAACTTGGCCGCCAGGGCCAGGGCCGGGAGAGCGGCCGGAATTCCCTCGGTCACGCTGGACCGGTTCTTCTCCGACTTCTTCAGCGCCTCCCAGTTGGTGGCCGCATCCTCGACGGTCTCCGCGGTGAGTGCGCCGAACACGTGGGGGTGGCGGGACACGAGCTTGTTGTGCACACCGCGGGCCACGTCGGCGAGGGTGAACCGCCCGGCCTCGGCGGCGAGCATGGCGTGGAAGTACACCTGAAACAGCAGGTCGCCGAGCTCCTCTTCGAGGTCCGCGACGGCACGTTCCTCGGCATCCGTCCCCGGAGGGCCGAGTGCGGCAGCGCCATGGCGCCCATCGATGGGCGCATCGGCCTCCGCGTCGAGGGCGGCGGGCGCATCGGCCTCCGCGTCGAGCGCGGCGGGGGCATGGGCCTCCGCGTCGAGCGCCGCGAGCGCATCGATGGCCTCGAGTACCTCGTAGGACTCCTCGAGGAGGTGACGGGCGAGGGAGCCGTGGGTCTGCTGGCGGTCCCACGGGCACCGCTGGCGCAACAGATGGACCAGCTCGTCCAGTCGCACCAACTCCGCGGCGACGGGGGCGGCCACACGGGGGATCCACAGCGAAGTCAAATGGTCCGGGGTGAAGGCACGGTCGAGGTCTTCCCACTCGAGCTCCAGCACCACCTCGTCGTCCAGTCCCAGGTGATGGAGGACGGTCACCGTTTCCCCGGATGGAATCTCCGCGGCCAGCTTGATGTCGGACATCAGCCCCCTGCTCCAACACTGGGCCACCAGCAAGGGCCCGCGCTCCCCGGCCGCGTCGATGGCGAAGGACTCCGCGTCGATGATCCGGACCCCCGAAGTGAGGGGGTCGACTCCGAGCCGGGCAAAGGCCAGATCGACGAACGACACCGACGGGTGCACGGCCAGGGTCAGTGCGCCGCTCGCTACCGCCGGGTGCTCCCGCAACAAGGTGACGGTCCGCTCGGCCACCAACGGCGAGCCCGGCACGGCGTAGACGATGGCCTGATAGCGGGCGGCGGCCACGACGAGGTCGCTCACGATGGCGCGGTAGACCTCCTCGAACGTCTCGCCGCGCTCATAGTGGTGATCGAAGGTTGGGGCCCCGGGGAAGCCAGCTGCCGAAGGATGACGCCGTGTGCGGAGGAAGAGGGCCGGGGCTGCGTCCATCGAGGCCAGGGATCCGGCCGTGATCAGCTCGGGCCCGGCCGGTCCCAGCCCCACCACGTCGATCCGCGGGGGGTTCATTTGGCCCGCCACCCGGCCCGCGCTCATCGGTGGCGGGATCAGGTCCCGCCGGTTGAGGCGGTCCCGCCGGCACGGAGTCCCTTGAGGGTGCCGGACGAGCCGGCGGCGGGGTCACCCGATGCCGCGGCCAGCAGGTACTGCTCGGGCGGGGCGACCGGGGCGACGACGACCAGGGACTTCCAGGTCCCGTAGCGCGGGTCGATCGAAACGTCTGAGTGCCGGGCGAAGGCCACGATCTCCCTGCTCACCCGGGTGACATTGGCGGTGGCCTGGAGCAGTTCCCGCCGCGCCACGGGGGCGGCGGCCGACAACGGCTCGACCGCCTCGTTGGTGACCTCGTAGATGATCCACTGCCCCGTGGCCGAGTCCTGTATCGCCGCCAGCGGCTTGCCCACCGCGATCGACGACTGCCGCAGTGCTTGTTCGACCCGAGCCTTGGTGTAGTTGCACCCCAACGCTCCGCCGTTGGCCGCCGTCTGGGGATCGAGCGAGTTCGCCCTGGCCACGTCGGCGAACGCGGCTCCGCCGTTCAATTGGGCGATCAGCTGATTGGCGTGGGCCTGGGTGTCGGTGGCGATCACGCTCACGCACTCGGCGGTGAACAGCGATTGGTTGGCGCCGTAGTAGGCGGCCACGGCGCTGTCGGAAAGGTTGGCTCCCCGGGCCAGCAACTTCTCGTCGACAGCCTCGTTGCGGATCTGTGCCGTGCGGACCTGGTCAGGCAGCCCGGACAGGAGCTGCGCGCCGGCGATAGTCGCTCCGTTGGCATCCTGACAGGAGGAGGTTGTCCCCGCCGACCCCGCCTGTTGCACCTCGGCACTGATCTCGCCGTCGAGGGTCGACTCGAAGTCCGTCGTGGCGGTCTTCAGATCGGAGGTCGACACGGTGATGCCCTTGGACGTGGCGTACTGCTCGGCCAGGAGATCTCCCACCTGGTTGTTGAGCACGCTGTCGGCAAAGGCCATGCTGAAGGTGCCGGTACCGCCGGCTCCCACCGCGGACAGGGTGGTCAGTTGGGCGTTCTGCAGTTGGAGCAGGCAGCCACCGGCCGCCGTGGCCTGCAGCGTGTGCAGTTGGGTGTTGAGTGTGTTCGTCGAGATCGGCGTCCCGTTGGCCGAGGCGGCCGGCGGGGTCACGTCGCAGGCCGTGGCCAAAGCCCCGATGGCGATGACGATGCCGGCGGCGACTACCCCCGAGAGTTGGCGCTTCACGGCGGCGATGCTACCGGTTGGGCCTTGCCGGCTTCGGTCGACCGACCCGACGCCGGCACGGCCGGGGGCTCCACCGGGACCAGCTCGGTGAGCAGCTCCACCAGGCCCGGGGCATAGTCACCGGAGCCGGGGGGTGGGGCCATGGGCAGGACGAGTCGGTGGAGATCGGGATGGTAGGTGGCACCCGGGGCCAGCCGGCGGAGTCGGACCTCGGCCGAGGCCGGGAGCGAGATCGGTGAGATCTTGACCGTCGCCCTGGACGCGGATCCGCCTCCCGTGACGCCCATCCCCGGCCGGGGAACGGCGACCGCGATGTCGGTGATCCCGAGCCGGAGGCACTCCACGCGGAGGCGGGCCACGTCCAACAGCGCCCCGGCCGGTCCCGGCAGGGGCCCGAACCGGTCCTCCCACTCGGTGCGCACATCGGCGATCTGGTCCACGGACCGAACGCCGGCCAGCCGTCGGTAGGCCTCGAGACGGACGTCCTCGGCCTGCACGTACGCCGCGGGCAGATGGGCCGCGTCAGGCAGGTCGAGGGACAACTCCACCGGTTGCGGCCGCGGCTCGCCCTTCATCTCCGACACCGCCTCCGAGACCATCTGGACGTAGAGGTCGTAGCCGATGGCGGCGATATGGCCCGACTGGTCGCGCCCCAGCAGGTTGCCCGCACCCCGGATCTGCAGGTCGCGCAAGGCGATCTTGAAGCCGGAGCCGAGGTCGGTGTGGTCGCCGATGGTCCGCAGGCGCTCGTAGGCCTGCTCCGACAGCACCCGGTCGACCGGATGGAACAGGTAGGCGTAGGCCCGTTGCCCGGCCCGGCCCACCCGGCCCCGGAGCTGGTGAAGCTGGCCCAGCCCCAGCAGGTCGGCCCGGTCCACCACCAACGTGTTGACCGTGGGCATGTCGATCCCCGACTCGATGATGGTGGTGCAGACGAGCACGTCGTACCCACCCTGCCAGAAGTCGAGCACCACCTTCTCGAGGGTCCCCTCGTCCATCTGCCCGTGGGCCACGGCCACACGCGCCTCGGGCGCCATGTGATGGACCCGCTCGGCCACCGCCTCGATATCCCGAACCCGGTTGTGCACGTAGAACACCTGACCCTCGCGGAGGAGCTCGCGGCGGATGGCCTCTGACGCCGCCGCCTCCTCGAACTCGCCGACGTGGGTCAGGATCGGCCGCCTGTCCGCCGGCGGGGTGTTGACCATCGAGAGATCGCGGATACCGGTCAGGGCCATCTCCAGGGTGCGGGGAATGGGGCTGGCGGTGAGGGTGAGCACGTCGACGCCATCGGTCATGGCCTTGATCGCCTCTTTGTGGCCCACCCCGAAACGCTGCTCCTCGTCGACCACCAGCAGTCCGAGCTTCTTGAAGGCCACGTCCTCCCCGAGCAGGCGGTGGGTCCCCACCACCACGTCCACTGAGCCATCGGCCAGGCCGGCCAGCACCAGCTTGGCCTGGGCGTTGGTGAGG
>DASZJN010000311.1:0-12507 GCA_035948045.1 Acidimicrobiales bacterium
CGCCACGTGCCCCGATGGAACCCCATCAATGTGTGCAGCTACCACCTCCAAGAGGCCGGGGCCACCCCCACCCAGGAAGTCGCCTACGCCCTGGCGACCGCCATCGGCGTGCTCGACGCCGTGCGGGACTCGGGCCAGATACCCGAAAGCGGTTTCCCGTCGGTCGTCGGCCGGATCTCCTTCTTCGTCAATGCCGGGGTGAGATTTGTCGAGGAGACCTGCAAGATGCGGGCCTTCACCGCCCTGTGGGACCGGGTCTGTTCCGAGCGGTATGGCGTCACCGATCCCAAACTCCGCCGCTTCCGCTACGGCGTGCAGGTCAACTCGCTGGGGCTGACCGAGGCCCAACCAGAGAACAACGTGCCGCGCATCGTGCTCGAGTCACTGGGCGTCACCCTGTCCAAGCGGGCCCGGGCCCGGGCGCTCCAGCTGCCGGCGTGGAACGAGGCCCTCGGTCTCCCCCGCCCCTGGGACCAGCAGTGGTCGCTGCGCATCCAGCAGATCCTGGCCTTCGAGTCCGATCTCCTCGAGTACGACGACATCTTCGACGGTTCGGTGGTCATCGAGAAGAAGACCGAGGAGATGGCCGAGGCATCGTGGGCAGAGCTCCAGGACGTCCTCGATCTCGGGGGCGCCTTCGAGGCCATCGACGAGCTCAAGGCCCGGCTGGTGCGCAGCCAGTCCGAGCGGGTGCGCCGCATCGAGTCCGGCGACCTTCCGGTGGTGGGGGTCAACTGCTTTACCGAGACGGCCGAGTCGCCCCTGGCTCCTGAGACCTCCCGGCACCCGGGTGGCGGTGCCTCGGCCGTCGACTCGATCCTGAGAGTCGATCCGGCGGTCGAATCAGAGCTACGCGCCGACGTCGAGGCGTGGAGAGCGGCCCGCGACGCCGGCGCAGTCGAGCGGGCCCTGGACGCCCTGCGCCGGGCCGCAGCAGGTACCGACAACGTCATGCCGGCCACCATCGGCCTGGCCCACGCCGGCGGCACCACCGGTGAATGGGCCGACACCCTTCGCCAGGTCTTCGGCGAGTACCGGGCCCCGACCGGGGTGCGGGGCGGAGTGGGCCACCGGGGCTCCGAATTCCGATCGGTCCTGGCCCGCTCCAAGGCCCTGGCCGACCAGGCCGGAGGGCCGCCCAAGCTGCTGGTGGCCAAGCCCGGGCTGGACGGTCACTCGAACGGAGCCGAGCAGATTGCCGTGGCCGCCCGCGACGCCGGGTTCGAAGTCGTCTATCAGGGCATCCGGTTGTCCCCGGCCGAGATCGCGGCCGCGGCCCGGGACGAGGACGTCGATGTGGTGGGTATCTCCATCCTCTCGGGATCCCACCTCGAGCTGGTCCCCGAAGTGGTCGACCGCCTCCGGGCCGAAGGGGTCGACGTGCCGGTCGTGGTCGGCGGGATCATTCCTCCCGAGGACGCCGAGATCCTGCTGGGCAAGGGGGTGGCCCGGGTCTACACGCCCAAGGACTTCGAGATCGGTCGGATCATGGCCGACATGGTCCAACTGGCCGAGGACCACCGGGCCGGCCTGGCGCTCTGAGCCCGTCCGTGGCCTGCGGTCAGGTGGGCCGGGGCGTGAGCCCACCGAGGCCGTGGCATCTCGGGTTTCCGGCTTCGGGCTTCAGCCCCTGGTCGATGGCCGTTCACGGCGGGAGGAGGCCGGCCTCGACCACCATCGACCGCTGAACCTCCAGGCCGAGGGACTCGTCGTCGCTCCGGTTACCAGCACCCGCGGGCGCGGCCATATCTGGTCGACGGCCGCGGCCACTACCGCCAGCACCTCGGCGTCGATGACCGGGCGGGCGGCGATGCCAGTTTCGGTGGCCGCCGACGGCGCCGAGCTCACAGCGGCATGTTCCCGTGCTTGCGCTTGGGAAGGTCCTCGCGCTTCGACACCAACAGGGCCAGGCTCCTGACCAGGATCCGCCGCGTCTCGGCCGGATCGATGACGTCGTCGACATATCCCCGCTCGGCCGCGGCGTAGGGGTTGGCATAGCGCTCGGTGTACTCCTCGACCAGCTCCTTGCGGCGGCCCACCGGGTCCGCGGCCTCCACCAGGTCACGCCGGTAGACGATCTCGACGGCTCCCTCGGGGCCCATCACCGCCAGCTCCGCCGACGGCCACGCATAGGCCAGATCGGCCCCGATGGACTTCGAGTTCATGACCACGTAGGCGCCACCGTAGGCCTTGCGGGTGATGATCTGGATCCGGGGGACGGTCGACTCGCAGTAGGCGTAGAGCAGCTTGGCACCGTGGCGGATGATGCCGCCGTACTCCTGATCGGTGCCCGGCATGAACCCCGGGACATCGACGAAGGTGATCAGGGGGACGTTGAAGGCGTCGCAGGTGCGGACGAATCTGGCGCCCTTCTCCGAGGCGTCGATGTTGAGCACGCCGGCCAGCATCTGGGGCTGGTTCCCGACGATTCCGACGGCCCGGCCGTCGATGCGGGCAAAGCCGCAGACCAGGTTCATGGCCCAGTGGTGGTTCACCTCGAAGAAGTCACCGTCGTCCACCACCGCCTCGATGACCTTCTTCATGTCGTAGGGCTGGTTGGGTGAGGCGGGCATGAGCTCGATGAGCTCGGGGGTGAGCCGCTCAGGATCGTCCCCCGAATCGACCAGCGGTGCCTCCTCGAGATTGTTCGACGGGAGGAAGCTGAGCAGGTAGCGCACATCGTCCAGGCACGACTTCTCGTCCGGGGCCACGAAGGCGGCCACGCCGGACTTGGTGGCATGGCTCATCGCCCCGCCCAGCTCTTCGAGGGTCACGTCCTCCCCGGTGACGGTCTTGACCACATCCGGGCCGGTGATGAACATGTGGCTGGTTCCCTGCACCATGAAGATGAAGTCGGTCATGGCCGGGCTGTAGACCGCGCCCCCGGCGCAGGGGCCGAGGATCACACTGATCTGCGGGATGACTCCAGAGGCCTGGGCATTCCGGTGGAAGATCCCGCCGTAGGAGTGGAGCGAGACCACTCCCTCTTGGATGCGGGCGCCGGCACCGTCGTTGAGGCCGATCATCGGCACCCCGATCGACGAGGCCAGATCCATCACCTTGTGGATCTTCTCGGCGAACACCTCGCCCAACGCCCCGCCGAAGACGGTGAAGTCCTGGCTGAAGACGCACACCCGGCGACCGTCGATGGTCCCGAAGCCGGTGATCACCCCGTCGGTGTAGGGCCGGTTCTCCTCCAACCCCATGCCATGGGCACGATGACGGGCGAGCATGTCGAGCTCCTGGAAGGAGTCATCGTCGAGGAGATAGTCGATGCGCTCACGAGCGGTCATCTTCCCCTTGGCGTGGTGCTTCTCCACCGCCCGGGGAGACCCGGCGTTGCGCGCCATCTCGCGTCGCTCGGCCAATTCCTCGAGCCGCTGGGTCATCGGGTGATCCATGAATAGTGAGGCTACCGGACCGGCACGGGGGGTCCCGCTCTTCCCGTCCGGGGTCTGCAGCCCGACCGCCTCACGGTGGCGTGTTGACCCAGTGGGGACCGCACCACACGTAGGTGATGGCGCCCGGTGTGCCCTTCCCCAGGTAGGCGGCCACGCTCTTGCCCACGTAGCGCCGCTCGAGCTCAGGGTCGACGGGCCCGGCAAAGGAGTAGCGGCCGGTCGGGACGCCCCCGGTCGTCCCACCCCCCGGATCACTCCGACCGGTCGGGGCTGGCGCCGGTGATCGCGCCGGCTCCCATCGCTCGATGCGGTGGACAGCCGCCACCAGAGTGCCCACCACCACGACCGCCCACCGCGGCGAGCGGACGGAGTCGGGATCGATCCAGTTCCGCCCGAGCCGCCACCCGTGACGGGCCGCTTCGTACGAGGGATCGGCCCCTCTGCCGCCCACCCGCAACAGCACCACCTGATGGGCCCGTTTGAACTTGGCCCGCTTGGCCAGACGCGAGCCCACCTCGACGGCCGACTGGCGCTGGCTCCCCAACGTCGGCTCGGCCCGGAGTCCGAGGGCATCGTGGACCGCCGCTTCCACCAGCAACGCCTCGTCGGGGCTCAGCCCGTACCGGAGGATGTCGATGCGCACCTCACGACCCGTCGACTCGACCTGGCGAATCCGCTCCAGCATCGAGAACCCGGCTCCATCTGCCGGCTCCGTCCCGGGCTCGGGGTCGCCGCCGTGCCTGGCGGCGCGGACGTGGCGGAAACAGCGGTCACCCTGACCCCGACCCAAAGCGAAGGGCCGCCCGGTCCGGGGGTCCACCAGGAGGTAGACGTACGACTGCAACTTGTCCGACACCCATGGGGAGAACCCCGATGTCGCATCGTCGGAGAGGAGTGCGCCGTCACCGCCGGAGGGCTGGGGTGCCACGCCCGCCCCCGGTGCCGGTCGGGTGGGAGCCGGCTGCACGGCGGCGAGCCGCACGGGGGGCGGTGGGATCGAGGGGGGTGCGGCTCCGGTGGCGGCGTCCTCCGGAGCAGCCCCTTCCGGTGGCGCGGTTCCGGCCGGCCCAGCCTCGGGGGGAACCGGCATCGACGGGACCGGGGCTGGGGGGCGGGCCCGACCGGGCGAAGCGGGGATGCTGGCCACCCCGATGGCGGGCGGGTCTCCGACGACGGGCTCGTCCGGCCGGTCGTCGGGTGCCGCGGTGGCGCTGTCCACTGACGCGGCTATTCCTGGACCAGCTCGATGAGGGTCCCGAATGCACCCTTGGGATGCACAAAGGCCACGGTCGTACCCCTCGAGCCCGGGCGGGGGACCTGATCGATGACCCGGCCACCGTGATCCTTCACCGATTGGAGGGTGGCGGCGCAATCGGCCACCCGGTAGCCGACGTGATGGATTCCCTCACCCTTCTTCTCCAGGTACTTGGCCACCGGGGAGTCGTTCCGGATGGGTGTGAGCAGTTGGATGTAGCTGTCGGCCACCTTGAGCAGTGCCTCCTCCACGCCATCGGAGTCGACGCGCTCGCGGTGGGCCACCGTGGCCCCGAACGTGTCGGCGTAGTAGGCGATGGCGGCCTCCAGGTCCTGCACGGCGACGGCCACGTGGTCGATCTGGGTCAGCTGGGGTTCGGTCACGCTCCGTGCCTCCGGAACAGGGTGATCCGGTCCTCGCCGACCTGAGCGCGTAGCTGCGGGTCTTCGATGCCCAGGCCCTCCTCCGGGGCGAGGCAGAGCACCCCGATCTTTCCCTCGTGCAGGTTCTGATGGACCTGGTAGGCAGCGTCGCCCACGCCCTCCAGGTCATGGACCGCCGACAGCGGGGGCAGGATCTTCCCCTCGCACACCAGCTGATTGGCGTCCCACGCCTCCCGGTAGTTGGCAAAGTGCGAGCCCTTGATCGTCTTGAGCTTCATCCACAGGTGCCGGTTGTCGTATTCGATCATGTAGCCCGAGGTGGCCGCACAGGTCACGATGGTCCCGCCCCGCCTGGCTGCGAAGACCGAGGCGCCCATGGTCTGGCGACCCGGATGCTCGAACACGATGTCGACGTCGTCGCCGACCAGACCCCGGATGTCCTTGCCCAGACGGCGCCACTCCGACTCGTCCTGGGTGTGCTCGTCCTTCCAGAAGCGGTAGTTGGCCACCTTGCGGTCGATCACCGCCTCCACACCCAGGTCGTGCAGAAGCTCGACCTTCTTCTCCGACGACACAACACCCACCGGCGTCCCCCCGCCGTTCAGCACATACTGCACGGCATAGGCGCCGAGACCGCCCGACGCCCCCCACACCAGGACCTTGTCGCCCTGTTGCATGTGGGCGCCGTGCTTCGACACCAGCATCCGGTAGGAGGTGGAATTGCACAGGGCGTTGGCTGCCGCCTCCTCCCACGTGAGGTGCCTGGGCTTGGGCATCAACTGGTTGGCCTTGACCACGGCCAGGTCCGCCAGCCCCCCGAAGTTCGTCTCGAACCCCCAGATCCGCTGGTTGTCAGCCAGCATCGAGTCATCATGCGAGCTCGGGCTCTGGTCATCCACGTAGTTGCAGTGGACGGTGACCCTGTCCCCCGGCTTCCAGAGGCGCACCGCCGAGCCGGTCTTGAGCACCACGCCGGCGGCGTCGGATCCGACCACGTGGTAGTCGAGCGCATGGCGCTTTCCCCACCGGCTCTCCTTGCCCAGGCGGTCGAGGAACCCGAAGGTGGGTAACGGTTCGAAGATCGAGGTCCACACGGTGTTGAAGTTGATGGCGCTGGCCATCACCGCGATGTAGGCCTCGTCGGGAGCCAGTTCGGGGACAGCCACATCACTGACGTGCAACGACTTGCGGGGGTCCTTGTCCTCGGATGCGAGGCCGTCGAACATGCCCACTTCCTCCCGGAGCACGAAGGCGGCACGGTAGGTCTCAGGGATGGCGATGGCGGCGATGGCGTCGCCTGGGGCACCCGATTGGATGGCTGAAAGGAACTCCTGCATGAGAGGGGAGGATAGTCCGCCCATCCCCCTCGGAGCCTTGTCATTCGGGGGGTCGGACCGGGATTCCGGGTAGGGGCACGGCGGACGGGAGGGCGACAGCGGGGTCGGTCCACGCCCCCGTGGCCGCCGGGTGGTCGACCGCCCAGGCCAGGCCATATCATGGGGCCGTGGTTGTGGCTGGCCCAAGGGGGGTCGCCGCCAGATCTGGCCAACAGGCCGCGGAGGTCGTCATGCCCGGAACCGTCATCGTCGCAGGTGCCCGAACCCCGATCGGCAAGCTTTCCGGTGCCCTCGGCGGCTTCGCCGCCACCGAGCTCGGTGGATTCGCCATCGCCGGCGCCCTCGAGCGGGCCGGGATCAAGCCGGAACAGGTCGACTACGTCTTCATGGGCCAGGTGATCCAGGCCGGTGCGGGGCAGATCACCGCCCGCCAGGCCGCCACCAAGGCGGGGATCCCGATGGATGTGCCCGCCACCACCGTCAACAAGGTCTGCCTGTCGGGTCTCAATGCCATCTATCTGGCCGATCTGATGATCAATGCGGGCGAGGCGGACATCGTGGTGGCGGGCGGGATGGAGTCGATGACCCAGGCCCCCTACCTGCTTCCGGGCGCCCGCGCCGGATACCGCATCGGTGACGCCACCATCGTCGACTCGATGATGTACGACGGTCTGTTCTGTGCCTTCGACAACTGCGCCATGGGCCTCGGGACCGAGCGCTACAACGGATCCGACGGCGTGTCGCGGGAACGGCAGGACGCTTTCAGCGCCCTTTCCCACGAACGGGCTTCTGCCGCCATCAAGGAAGGCCGGTTCGCTGATGAGATCATCGCCGTGAGCGTGCCCCAGCGGAAGGGTGATCCCCTGGTGGTCGACACCGATGAAGGTGTCCGACCGGAGACGACGGCCGAGTCGCTGGGCAAGTTGCGTCCGGCCTTTGACAAGAACGGCACCATCACCGCCGGCAATGCCTCCCAGATATCTGACGGCGGGGCGGCCGTCATCGTGATGTCCAAGGCGAAGGCCGAGGAGCTGGGATGCAGCCCGCTGGGCGAGCTGGTCAGCTACGGCCAAGTTGCCGGGCCGAGCCCCTCGCTGCTCCATCAGCCCTCGCATGCCACCACCGTGGCCCTGGACAAGGCGGGGCTCACCACCGCCGACATCGACCTGTTCGAGATCAATGAGGCCTTTGCCGCCGTGGGCCTGGCCTCCGCCGACGATCTGGGCATCGGCGAGGACCGGGTGAATGTCAACGGTGGCGCCATCGCCCTCGGACACCCGGTGGGCATGTCCGGCACGCGCCTGGCGCTGACCTCACTCCTCGAACTGAGGCGTCGAGGTGGCGGCACCGCCGTGGTGAGCCTCTGCGGTGGTGGCGGACAGGGTGATGCCGCCGTCCTCCGGACCATCTGAGCGAGTCCGGCGGGGAGGGCGCCATCGGCCGGGCGGCGGACGACCCCGTTGACGTCCTCGGAGGTCCTCAGTAGGGGGGCTTGAAGACCCCGGCCAGGTTGCCGCACCCGTGGGCGGCGTCCTCCCACGCCACCACGTGGAGCGTGACCACGGCCAGGGAGCAGGTGGGGAACCCGTGCGCTTCCAGCGTGGTGCGATCTCTCGCCCCCCCACCCTCGTCGGAGTCACCGAGCAGCTCCCAGACCAACTGGTAGATCGTCGGGTTGTGACCGACCACGAGCGCGCTGGTGACGGACTCGTCGATCTCCCGGACGTACTGCAGCACGACCTCGGTGTCGGCCTCATAGAGGGACCGGTACGAATCGATGGGGATGCGGTTGCCCATGGCCTTGACCACCAGTTCGGCGGTCTGGCGGGTGCGCACCGCGGCCGAGCAGATGGCCAGGACGGGCGCCACCACGCCGCTGAGCCCGAGGACCGGTTGCTCCTTGAGGATCCGTTGGCCCAGGGCCGAAGCGTCGCGGCGGCCGCGAGCGGTCAACGGGCGCTCCCGGTCACTGCCGCCCCAGGGAGCATCCGATGCGGCCTTGCCGTGTCGAAGCAGCCACAGGTACCGAACCGGACCCCTCGCTGACTTCGGCATCCCCTCATCGTGCCCCAACTCACAGGGTCGGTGTCCGCCCCGGGCCGGGTGTGGCTACGCCTCCACCTCTCGTCGGCCCTCCAGGGCCCGCCCGAGCGTCAGCTCGTCGGCGTACTCGAGGTCGCCACCCACCGGGAGGCCGCTGGCGATACGGGTCACCGAGAGCCCCATCGGCTTCAGCAGGCGGGCCAGGTACATGGCGGTGGCCTCGCCCTCGAGGTTCGGGTTGGTGCAGAGGATCACCTCGGTGATGCCCTCTTCCTCCACTCGGGCCAGCAGCTCACGGACCCGCAGCTGATCGGGCCCGATGCCCTCGATCGGATTGAGGGCTCCCTGCAGCACGTGGTACTTCCCCGAGAACTCCCCGGTCTTCTCGACCGAGACGATGTCGCGGGGATCCTCGACCACGCAGACGGCGGTGGCGTCCCGCCGATCGTCGAGGCAGATGGCGCACAGGCCGCCTTCGGCGACATTGAAGCAACGGGTGCACAGCGTGATGCGCTCCTTCACGGCGATGACTGCTTCGGCGAGGCGGAGGGCATCCTCGGGGGCCACCTTGAGCAGGTGGAAGGTGATCCGCTGTGCCGACTTGGGCCCGATACCCGGGAGGCGGCCCAGCTCGTCGATCAGCGCCTGCAACGGCCCCGAGAAGATGGCCATCTAGTTGACCTCTTCGGCGCCGGGGAAGGCTTGGAGGACCCGGGCCTGGGCAGAGTTGTCGACATCGGCGACCTCGCCCAGTTGGGATTCGTCGAACACCGAGAGATCCTCCCCGTCGCCGGGCTCTTCACCGCCTGGGCCCGCCTCGGGCCGGGCCTTGAACCGGTCCGGTCGTTCCGGAGAGGCTTCCCTCGGACCGGGGCGGGCGACGCCAGGCTTCGGTGATGGCGCCGTCGCCGCCCTCGAATTCGAGGGGGTGGATGATCCGGGGTCGGGCGGAGCCGGGTCGTCACCGCCGGGAACGGATCCCCCACCGGTGCCGGCACCGGCGTCCACGAGGAGGGCCAGCCCCACGGGCCGGCCGAAGTGATCGGTCAGCGCCGCCTCGATTTCGCCGCGGACCTCCTCGCAGCGGGTGCGGTGGATCTCGTTGGGGAGGCCGAACACCGCCTGGTCCCCGTCGACCCCGACGAACCGACCGGCTTGGAACAGGGCTTTGGCCTTGGGCCGCAGGCGCCCGATGATGTGGTCCCCCCAGGCCTGGACCAGCTCATCGCGGGTGGGGAAGGACCCTGCCCCCGGTTCGGATCCCGACCCGGCGCCATCGACAGAGACGCCGTGCCCGGGAGCGGCGGGCGCGTCTGCGACGGACTGCTCCGGGGTCGCCGGTGCCTTCTGGATCGGAGCCGGCCCGGCCTGGCGGCGAACGGCGCCGAGCGTCTTTCGCCCCGACCCGGATGCGGGCCCGGACGGGCTGCGGGTGGCAGGGGCGGGGGATTCCTCCCCCTCCGGCTCTGGTCGTACGGCAACCGGGGAGCGCGGGACGCCGGAGGCCGAGCGGGCGGCGGTCTCGAGCCGTTCGATCCGGACCAGGATCGCCTCGGGTGAGTCGTCCGCTTCGGGGTGGGCCAGTCGCACCAGGGCCACTTCGAGGTTGACCCGTGGGTCGGGGGCGTCCCGCATGGCAACCTGAGATTCGCCCAGGACCTCCATGGCCCGGACCAGGGCCGCCAACCCCACCCGATCCGACTGGGCGGCGAGGGCCTGTCGTTCGCTCCCGGAGACTCCCACCAGCTCAGGGGCCACCAGAGCCAGAAATCCCTGCCGGAGATGGTCGATCAGATCGCCGGTGAGCTGCTGCGGGCTGTATCCCACGGCGGTGAGATGGGCGACGGCCACCAAGGCGCGGCCGGTGTCGTGCTCAGCCAGGGCTTCGACGACCTCGTCGAGCTCCGGGTGATCGTCCTCGACCGAATCCGAGGCCACGACCTGGTCGAGCACGGAGAGCGCGTCCCGCGCCGAGCCCCGGCCACGGCGGACGGCCAGGTCCAGCGCCTCGTCGGGCACGGAGAGACCGGCGTCCCGGCGGACCTGCTCCAGCAGTTCGACCAGCGTCGCGGGTCCGAGGAGATGGAACTCGAAGTGCTGGGTGCGGCTCCGAATGGTGGGCAGCACCTTCTGGGGGTCGGTGGTGGCCAGCACGAAGACGACATGGGCGGGCGGCTCTTCGAGCGTCTTCAGCAAGGCGTTGGAGGCCGCGGTGGAGAGCATGTGGACCTCGTCGACGATGTAGACCTTCTGGCGACCGGGAGTCCCCAGCGCAGCTCTCGATACCAGGTCGCGCATGGCCTCCACCCCGTTGTTGGAGGCGGCGTCGAGCTCGTGGACGTCGAGTGAGGTCCCCTTGGCAATCTCGATGCACGAGGAGCACACACCGCACGGCTCGCCGTCGTGCAGATCGGTGCAGTTGAGGGCCTTGGCCAGAATCCGTGCGGTCGACGTCTTGCCCGTCCCCCGAGGCCCACTGAACAGATAGGCATGAGCGACCCGCTGGTCGCGGACCGCATTGCGGAGCGCCCGGACGACGTGGTCCTGACCGCGCACCTCGGCGAACGTCGAGGGCCTGAATCGCCGATACAGCGACTGATAGGGGATGGTGTCGGGTGCCTCGGCCATGTCGAGGGAGCCTACCGGCCACCGGGGTCCGGATTTCCGGCCGATCCGCGGCTCGCCGGCCCTCGGTGAGGTCCGACGGACCGGGTGGAGCCGGGGGGTCGGACTCCGGACCTCGACGGGCCCCGACGTTCTGTGCGACGGCCAGGTTGGCTGCGGCACACGGCCTGGCCTGCTGAGAGCTGCTGCCTTCCGACCCTGACTCGATTCACAGAAGGACGTTGCGCAGGACCCGGCCGCCGCACACAGCGTCGGGACGAACCAACGCGATGCTAGTGCCCCCGGCACCGCGAGCCGTCCGACCCTGGGCGCGACCTGCCCGCCTGTTGACCAACGGAAGTGCCGGTGCCGGCCGGCTGGTCCGGCCGCCTCGCCCTTCAGGAGCCGGGGTAGCCTGTTGGCGCCCTCCGTACCTTCCGGTGGGGGTCGGGCACCCGGAGGCGTGCGAGAGCGGCCGAATCGGCACGACTGGAAATCGTGTGTGGGGAAACTCACCGTGGGTTCAAATCCCACCGCCTCCGCCACATGGGCACTGACGCGACTCCACTCCCACCGCCCGGCTCAGGCGATGACGCCCGCCAGGGGCCGGTGCTGAGCGATCACGAGGCCATGGGGCTGGCCCTCGAGGAGGCCGCGGCCGCCACGGGCCACGGGGACGTGCCGGTCGGGGCGGTCGCCCTGGTGGACGGGGAGGTGCTGGCCGCACGGCACAATGAGCGCGAAGCACGGGGGGATCCGACTGCCCACGCCGAGCTGCTGGCGCTCTCCGACGCCTCCGCGGTATTGGGCCGGTGGCGACTGTCGGACGTGACGCTGGTGGTGACCCTCGAACCCTGCACGATGTGCGCCGGGGCCCTCATCGCCTCCCGGCTCGGTCGCCTGGTGTTCGGGGCGACCGACCTGAAGGCCGGCGCCTGCGGATCGCTCTACAACCTGTGCGTGGACCCCCGCCTCAACCACGAGGTCCCCGTCACCGCCGGGATACGGGCCGCCGAGGCGTCCGCCCAGCTGTCGGAGTTCTTCGCCCGCCGTCGCCAAGCATCCGGCGGCTAGCTGCCAGCGCCCGGGACGTCGAATCCATGCGGCATCCCGGCGCGCCCGGCAGGGCATCTGCTGGCCCGTTACGTGTGGGTGCTTGCCATGCCGATGATGGGCTGGTTGAGCGTGATGCCACCGGTCGAGCCGAAGAAGAGCGCGCTGCCGTAGCAGAAGACCCCACCGTCAGAGGCCACGAAGCGATAGCCGGCGCCGTCCTGGGAGACGGACAGGCCCACGATGGGCTTGTTGAGGGCGATCCCCCCGGTCGAGCCCAGGAAGGGGGCGCCACCGAACGAGAAGATGCCGCCGTCGGAGGCCACCAGCCAGTAGGCCCCGGGCACGGCGGGATCGGCGGCCATGCCGACGACCGGCTTGTTGAGCACGGTGCCCCCCGTGGACCCGTTGAACACGGCGTCACCGAAGGT
>DASZJN010000312.1:0-1535 GCA_035948045.1 Acidimicrobiales bacterium
CTCATTGGATCCGCCATAGATGGTCTCGGACCGGCTGAACAGAAACGTGCGCTGGAATGCGTCGAGCTCATAGTGAGGGCCCTCGAGGACGGTCCCGGCCACGCCCTCGACATCCATGGCGAGCTCCCCCAACTGGCGATGCCATGTCGCCCAGTACAGCTTGATGATCGAGGCTTCGGGTGGTGCCACGGGCCCGTCGAAGCCCGAGAGACTGCGCAAGGTGTTGAACCGCAGGATCTCGAGTTCGGCATAAGAGCGGGCCAGGCGCTGGCGCATCAGCGGTGCGGCCGCTGAGCCGTTGGCCCTGGCGGCGGCGAAGACCTGGTCGAGCTCGCGGCGGAACGAGACCTGGTGGCCGAGCAGTCCCACCCCCCGTTCGAAGGCCAGGGTGGCGAGCGCCACCCGCCACCCGTCCCCGACGTCGCCCAGCACGTGGGCCCGACTGGTGCGGGCACCTTCGAAGAAGACCTCGTTGAATTCGGAGGTCTTCGTGAGCTGGGTGATGGGCCGGACATCGACCCCGGGCTGGTCCATCGGAACCAGCAGATAGGAGAGACCCTCGTGGCGCACCGAGCCCGGTTCGGTGCGACAGACCACGAAGCACCAGTCGGACTGGTGGGCCAGGGACGTCCAGACCTTCTGGCCGGTCACCACCCACTCGTCCCCGTCCAGCACGGCCTTGGTCTGAACATTGGCCAGGTCGCTTCCGGCGTTGGGCTCCGAATAGCCCTGACACCACAGCTCGGTGCCGGCCAGGATGGGCGGGAGGAAGCGGGCCCGCTGCTCGGGGGTCCCGTACTGAATGATGGTCGGGCCCAGGAGCCCCTCCCCGAGGACGCTGACGCGGCCCGGGGCCCTGGCCCTCACGTATTCCTCGTTGAAGATGACCTGGTGGGCAATGGTCGCCCCGCGCCCCCCATGCTCGACGGGCCACCCGATGCCGGTCCAACCGTCGGCGGCCAGCACCTTCTCCCATTCGAGGCGGGTCTCGAACCCGAACGTCTCGTCCCCCGAACCGCCGCGTCCTCCCAGTTCGGCATACTCACCGACCACGTGGTCGGCCAGCCAGGCACGGATCTCCTTGCGGAAGGCTTCGTCCTCGGGTCGGTCTCGAAGATCCATGGCGGTGTGCTTCCTGTGGACTCTGACAGCGGGTGGTGACTCCAAAAGCAAGGATTCCGGTGGGAACCAGGCCTTCCCGGAGGCCGACCGAAGGAGTCTGGAGGCCAACCGGCGAATCTGACGCGACGCTAGCAAACGGGTTTCGAGCCCAATCCGGCTGGTGGAGGCCGGCGCGAGGGCGCGGGCGGGGCCGGTCGCACGGCGGGAACACCCAGCCACGTCCAGGCGTTTCCTCTAGTGATCGTTGCCGGTCTGCGCTGTGGGTGCCGCCCACCTGCCGACCGGCCGAAGGAGGCACAGCCATGACCGATGACACCGGAACCGACGCCGGCGGCCGGGTGGAACTGACAGAGGATGAATGGAGGGCGAGGCTGTCGCCGGAGCGGTATGCCGTGTTGCGGCAGAAGGGCACC
>DASZJN010000313.1:0-2522 GCA_035948045.1 Acidimicrobiales bacterium
GACTGGGCGGCGGACGAGGAGATGTTCGAACCCTCCATGCTCTCCGATGACGCCCCGGCGGTGGGCTCGATGGTCAACGACACCAACGAGCAGTTCGACGTGGAGCGCCAGCCCTGGCATTTCGCCGAAGCCGAGTTGCCCGGCGATGAGGACACCCTGGTGATCTCGTCGCCGCTGGCGGACTTCGAGCCCACATACGCGCCTGACGACGAGGAGGTGCGCCTGTCACCCCCGAGCCACCTGGCCGATTTCGAGCCGCTACCCGACGAGGACGTGCGCGGTGTGGTCCCGGCCTCGGTCTCCCCCGAAGCCAGCACCGTTGCGGCGTCACGCCTCAGGCCGCCCGAACCGCCCCTGGCCCAACCGCGGGAGCCGCGGTCAACCCGACGCAAGGCCGACAACGGCAGCCGCAAGGCCGACAACGGCAACGGATCCGGCGGAGGGCTCAGCGGTGGATCCGGCAGCGGTGCCAGCGGGCGCGACATGCGCCTGGCCGTGGGGTCCGGCGTGGCGCTGGGCGTCGTCGCCCTCATCTGTTTCTCCCAGGGGAACCTTCCCGCCCTGGCCATCGTGCTGGTGGTCGTGCTGCTGGCGGCGGCCGAGGCGTTCGCCGCGTTCCGCCGGGCCCAGTACCACCCAGCCACCCTGCTCGGGTTGGTGGCCACGGTCTCACTCATGGTGGAGACCTACAACAAGGGGGTGGCGGCCCTTCCGCTCATTTTGGTCATGCTCGTGGCGGCCACCTTCGTCTGGTACCTGGCCAATGTCGAGCCCGGGGCCGATCCGGTGGCCGGCGTGACCTCGACCATCTTCGTCTTCGTGTGGGTGGGCGCCCTGGGATCGTTCGCCGCGCTCCTCGTCAGCCCGAGCCTGTTCCCGGATCGCCACGGCATTGCCTTCCTGCTGGCCGCCGTGGTGGTCACCGTGGCCTGCGACGTGGGCTCGCTGCTGGTGGGTTCGGCCTGGGGTCGTCACCCCATGGCCCCGTTGGTCAGCCCGAACAAGACGTGGGAAGGGTTCATCGGTGGCGCCCTGGCGGCCATCGTGGTGGCCGTGGTGGTGGTCCACTTCATCCATCCGTGGACGATCGGCAAGGCCCTGGTGCTCGGGGTCGTGGTGGCGGTGGTGGCACCGCTGGGCGACCTGAGCCAGTCGATGATCAAGCGCCAACTCGGATTGAAGGACATGGGACGGCTCATGCCGGGCCATGGCGGCCTGCTCGATCGGGTTGACGGCCTCCTCTTCGTCCTGCCGGCCACGTACTTCGTGGTCAAGGCCATGCATCTCGGATGACGTGATGCGCTCCGTGAGCCTGCTGGGCTCGACCGGCTCGATCGGCACCCAGGCCGTCGACGTCCTGCAGGGCGCCCCGGAGCGGTTCCGCGTCACCGCCCTGGCCGCCCAGAGCTCCGTCGAGCTGCTCCTGGCCCAGGCCGCGCTCCTCCATCCGGCGCTGGTGGTCATCGGGGATCCGTCCCTCTATGCCGTGGTCCGCGACGGCGTCGCGCCCGGGACCGAGGTCATGGTCGGGAACGAGGGCCTGGTGGCCGCCGCCACCTGTGCCGACGTGGTGCTCAATGCCGTGGTCGGCTTCGCCGGGCTTCCGGTGACCATGGCCACCTTGGAGGCCGGGAGGCGATTGGCGCTGGCCAACAAGGAATCGCTCATCGCCGGGGCGCCCATCGTGCAGAAGGCGCGCCGCACGCCCGGGGCCGAGATCGTCCCGGTCGACTCCGAGCACTGCGCCGTGCACCAGTGCCTGGCCGCCACGGCCGACCCGACCACGGTGGCCCGACTGCTCCTGACCGCGTCGGGCGGGCCGTTCCGAGGGTGGAGCACGGACCAACTCGACAAGGCAACCATTGCCGACGCCCTGGCCCACCCCACCTGGTCCATGGGCCCGAAGATCACCATCGATTCCTCGACCCTCATGAACAAGGGCCTCGAGGTGATCGAGGCGCATGAGCTCTTCGGGATCTCCTACGACCGCATCGACATCGTGGTGCATCCCCAGTCCATCGTGCACTCCATGGTCGAGTGGCGGGACGGGTCCACCCTGGCCCAGCTCTCCCAGCCCGACATGCGCCTCCCCATCGGCTACGCCCTCGGATGGCCGGACCGCTTCGCCGCTCCCTTCGGCTCCCTGGACTGGACGCGGCCGTGCACTCTGACCTTCGAGCCGCCCGACCGCACGGTGTTCCGCTGCATCGACCTGGCGTACCAGGCCGGGATCAGCGCCGGATCGGCACCGGCCTGGCTGAGCGCGGCCAACGAGGTTGCAGTCGACGCGTTCCTGGCCGGCCGGCTCCCGTGGCACGGCATCGCCGATGTCGTGGCCGAGACCCTCGACCAGTGGCGAGACGAGCCGATGGACCAGGTCCAGAGCGTCCTGGCCGCCGACGAAGAAGCCCGGGCGATCGCCCGAGGCGTGGCGGCCCGACGCACCGGATGAACGCCGGACCGGTAGCGTTGACGGTGGTATGACCGTCATCGCGAAGGAGCCACGGGCCGGGACTCCCGCC
>DASZJN010000314.1:0-5891 GCA_035948045.1 Acidimicrobiales bacterium
CGAGTTGACGGTGGCGAGCCAACAGGTGTGGCGGTTCGGGCCACCGGTCTCCGGGGCCTGGCTCACTCCCTGATCGAGCCGGGTCCCGATGCGGTCCCAGTCGATCAGGGGGGCTTCATACAGGTCGGCGAGGTTGGTTGCGTTCATGGGGGTCTGACGTCAAACCCGCGCACAAGTCATCGGTGCGTGCCGCGCAACCTGAATCAGCGCATCACCCGACGCACCCCGGCACCGGTGGCCAGCTCGGGCGGGACCAGGTCGATGTAGGTCGGGACGGGAATGGCGTCGAGCTCCTCGACGCCGTCCCCGGGCCGGGGCTCGGCATCGGTGGTGGAGTACTCGCCGGTCGACGAGCGGGTGACGATCTGGGGCCGCTTGCGCTTGCCGATGCCCTCGGCGGCGCGCATCTCGTTGCAGATCTTGTACGCCACCACCGCGGCGATGACCGGGGCGACGATCACTGCGATCCTGAAGAACCACAGCACGGCGACGAGAGGCACCTGGAAGAAATTGGCCAGCACGTCGGTGGACGAGGCGAAGAACACCATGAACAGGAGGGTCAGCATGGCCACCCCGGCCGCGGTCCGCAGCGGACGGTCGCGGGGTCGGTCGAGCAGGTTGTGATACGCCAGGTCCTTGGTGTGCCTGGACTCGATGAACGGCCACACGATGAAGATGTTGAAGATCAGGCCGGGGAAGATCACCGCGGGCAGGAAGACCTCGAGCGGGATGGTGTGCCCCCATCCGACCCATTCCCAGCTGGGCATGATGCGCAGCGCACCGTCGAGCCAGCCCATGTACCAGTCCGGCTGCACGGCGTAGGAGATCTGGTACGGCTCGTACTGGCCGAACTGCCAGATCGGGTTGATCTGGGCCAGGCCGCCCAGCAGGAAGAGCACCGCCGTGGTCATGAACAGGAACCCGGTGGTCTTGGCGATGAAGGTCGGGAACATGGGCGTCCCGACCACGTTGTGCTCGGTCTTGCCCTTGCCCTTGAACTGGGTGTGCTTCTGTTTGACCAGCAGGCCGAGGTGGGCCGCCAGCAGCCCGATGAGCAGCAGCGGCACGATCAGCACGTGGAGGATGTAGAACCTGGGGATGATGACCCCGTTGCCCGGGTAGTTGCCGCCGAACAGGAAGGTGCCCAGGTAGCTCCCGACCAGGGGGATCGACTCGATGATGGAGTACGCGATCCGGATGCCGGTCCCGGACACCAGGTCATCGGGGAGCGAGTAGCCGAGGAATCCGTTGACGATGCCCAGGATGAGCATGCTGACCCCGACGATCCAGTTGAACTCGCGGGGCTTGCGGAAGGCGCCGGTGAAGAACACCCGGGCCATGTGCACGGCGATCGAACCCAGGAAGATGTCGGCGGCCCAGTGGTGGGCCTGACGCATGAGGAGACCGGACTTCACGTCAAAGGAGAGTCCTACGGAAGAGGCATAGGCCTCGGAGACCCTCTGCCCCCGCAGCGGGACGTACGACCCGTGGTAGACGATCTCGTGGGCGGACGGGATGTAGTACAGCGAGACGAACACCCCGGTGGCCAACAGCACCACGAAGGAATACAGGGCGATCTCGCCCAGCATGAACGACCAGTGGTCGGGGAAGATCTTGTCGAGGAGAGTCCGTCCGCCCTTGGCGATGCCCAGTCGGTCGTCGAGCCAGCGCAGCGATCGGTCGATCGTCTTGTCGATCATGGTCGCTCCCAGAATCCGGGGCCCACGGCCTGGTTGAAACCGTTTTGCGCTCGTAGATTACCCACCGAGTCGGCCGTCAACGGCAACTGGGGCAGCGGACGGGGGGCCGGCCCGAACTCGGGGATGGCGCCCGACTGCACGTTGAAGATCGACTGGTGGCAGGGGCACACGAGCTGCTGGGTCTGTTCCTGGTAGAGGCCGACCGGGCACCCCAGGTGGGTGCACATCTTCGAGTACGCCACGTAGCCCTGCACCCCCCAGTCGGTACGCCCGGGGGGGTAGATGACCAGCGGAGGGTCGAGCGGCCCCAGTTGCGCCAACCGGATGAGGATGACCTGGTCCTGTGACGACCCGGTGAATCCCTTGGGGAACACGGTCAGCACGCCACCGACGTCGAGATCGTCCACGTGGACGGCCCGGCCGTCCACCGTGACCAGTTGCGAGTTCTTCTTCCAGTTGGTCTCGAACAGCGTGTTGCCCGGCTTGGGGCCGAGGGAGCGCAGCAACGGGAACAGCAGCACGATCCCCATGGCCGTCGACCCGAGAGCGAAGAGCCCGCCCAGCAGCTTGCGCCGCTTGAGCACCATGCCGCCCCGTTCGGTCACGGCTGCGGTCATGGCCTCGCGCTCGGCTTCGGTGGAGTGGAACTCGTGCCGCTCCTCTTCGAACGGGCCCTGCGGCATCAGGTACTTGCCCCAGGCGGTGACCCCGAAGCCCAGGGCCAAGAGGCCGCCCCCCAGCGTGACGGCCTCCCACTGGGTGTTGTCGCCCACCCAGTAGGCCACGCCGAACCCGATGAATCCGAGGAACCCCACCACCATGGCCACGGCCGCCACCGCCTGGGCCCGCTCGGGGTGCTTGGCGTAGGGCTGCAGATGGGGGTCGTCGAGGGCCGCCGGCGGCAGCGGTCCCTCCAGACGGGGTGCGTCGTCGCTCACGTGCGGTCTCCGATCCAGAAGCAGACGAGCATCAACGCGCCCACACCGATGAGGAGGCCGACGAAGCCCTCCCCCACCGGTCCGATCCCACCCAGTCCGAAGCCTCCCCGGTTGACCGGGTGCTGGATGACTCCGTCCACGTAGGCGGCGATGTCACGGGCCTGGGTGTTGGTGATGTTCCCCACGCTGAAGTGGGGCATGTTGCCAGGCCCCGACCTGATGGCCTCGACCGTCTGGACGGGTGTGGCCAAGTGCAGGCTGGGGGCGTAGGCCCCACCGGCCAGGGCGTCACCGGCGCCCGTGATGGTGTGGCAGGCCGCGCAGTTGAGCGTGAACAGCGTGTTTCCCGCCTCGAGGTCGGCATTGTTGGTGTTGACGATGGGCACCTGGGTCCCCTGGCCGGGGGTCAGCGACTGCACCCAGGCGGAGATCTCGAGCGTCTGCAGCCGGTTGAACCGCGGCGGCTTGCGGGTGGCCTGGACGCTCGAGTTGGCCAGGGGCATCCGACCGGTGGAGACCCAGAAGTCGACCGTCCCGGCCCCGAGGCCCTGGAGGTTGGGCCCCAGGTTCGTCCCCAGGCCGGCGGGGCCGTGGCAGCTGGCACAGTTGGCGGCGAACAGCGCCTCACCGGGGGCGACGAACGCCTGGGGCAGCTGGGCGTAGAACAGTCCGGTCTGGTTGGACGGCGCCGCGTAGTTGAGTGCGCCCGAAACGCTCTGGGTCGGTTGGGCGAGGGGGGCGGCCGTGGTGGCGGTCGTGGTCAGCGTGGGGAGGGTGGTCGTCACCGCCACGCCGGCCGGGGCGGCGTTGGGCGAGAAGGCGAGCAGTCCGACGAAGCCGACGCATCCCACCAGGGCCGCGGGAGCCGCAAAGCGGGCACGGAACAGGCTGCGCATCCGGTGTCCCACCTACTTGAGGAGGAAGAGGCAGCTGTAGAGGCCGACCCAGACGATGTCGACGAAGTGCCAGTAGTAGCTCACACCCTGGAACACCGGGGTCTCGCCGGGATCCCCTTTCGGGCCTTTCAGCCGGCCGAGCAGGAAGCCCATGGCCACCAGGCCGAGGAAGACGTGCAGACCATGGAGCCCGGTCATGATGTAGAAGAGTGATCCGAAGGCGGTGTGGGTGGGGTTGGTGGCGAAATCGTGTGACAGGGTGATCCACTCGTAGAACTGGTTGCCCACGAACATCGCCCCCAGGATGATGGTGACCACCACCCACGTCTTGGCACTGCGGCGGTCGCCCCGCTCCTGGTCCCAGACGGCCTTCTGCATGGTGAAGCTCGAGGACAGCAGGATGAGGGTGAAGACGCCGGCCTGGAGGGTGTCGAGCTTGGCGCCGGCCGGCGGCCACACCGAGGCGTGGGCCCGGATGGTGAAGAACGAGGCGAACAGTGAGCTGAAGAACATCACCTCGGAGCCCAGCCAGATGATCACCCCCACCGCCAGCATCGAGGGCCGGTCGGGGCGGTGGCGCTGGCGGGGATTGACCGTCGGTTCGACGGCGAGGGCCTGAGTCACGCCGTATTTTTAGTCGATCGGGAGCGCCCAGGGCCAACTCATCGCGCCGGCCCGCCGGGGTGGCCGACCGGGCACCCGACAGGCACGGATGGGCCGGCTCAGGTGCCCGTCAACGCCGCCGGTGCCGGTGTCAGGTGGACCACGCTGAGCCGCTGGGTGGGCCGGGTCAGGGCCACATAGAGGGTGCGCAGGCCGCGGGCCGTCTCGCCGGCGATGACCCCGGGCTCCACCACCACCACCGAGTCGAACTCGAGCCCGTTGGCGGCATCGGCGGCCAGCAGGACCAACGGCTCGGACAGGCCTCCCTTGCGCATGTCGCGGGCGTCCACCACCGGCTGGCCGACCGCCCCCAGCGCCTCCGACAGCAGCGGGAGCAAGGCTTCGGGAGCCAGGATGGCCACCCGGCCCGGTTGCACCGCAGCCACTTCCTCGCCGGCCACCTCGGCCACCGTCCGCGCCAGATCGGCGGGGGTGGCACCCTGTCGCGACCCGTGCCCGTCACGCACTGCGATCATCCTCGGCTCCTCGCCGGTGCGCCGCACCGGCCGCGGCGGGGTCAGTTCGGGAGCGGCCACCGCCAACACCCGACTGGCCACGGCCAACACCTCGGCCGGAGTCCGGTAGCTCACCGTCAGCTCGACGCTCCGGGCCGGCCGCCGGCGGGGAAGGTGATCGGTGAGGTCGGCCCACGACCGCGGGGCCCATGGGGCCGTGGCCTGGGCGATATCGCCGACCACGGTCATCGACCCCGACAGCGAGCGTCGGGTCAGCATGCGCAGCTGCATCGGGGAGAGGTCCTGCACTTCGTCCACCACGATGTGGCCGTACTTGCGGACGCCATCGTCGCCGTTGCCGTTGCGCGGCCCGAGGAGGTGGCGGGCCTCATCCACCAGCGCGGCGTCGGCCGGTGTCCAGGCCACATCCTCGAAAGAGGCCGAGCGTGTTCGGCGCAACAACGCCTGCTCGTCGGCGGAGAGCACCCCGCGGCAGGCGGCGGCGATCAACGGGGGCGCCCCGAACAGGTCATGGAGCAACTCGTGGGGGGACAGACGGGGCCACATCCGGTCGAGTGCCTCGGCCAGCTCGGGCACGCGTCGCACCTTGCGGGAGAAGTCCTCGAAATCGAACTCGTCCTCGGACAGATCCGAGGGGTCCTCGTAGCCCGGGAAGGCGGTGACTGACGCCGGGACGCCGACGCCCAGTGTCTGCTGGGTCTGGCGGGCCCGGCCCGCCAGCAACTGGGCCACGGACTGCTCGACCAGCCGGCGCCGGGCGTTGTGGGTGCCGGGCCGGCGGCGAACGACGTCGACGATCCTCCGGCTGTCCTCGACGGTGAGCCGGAGGATCAGGGCGCCGTAGGGAATGGCCACGTCATCGACCAGCGCCCGCTGCCGGGTCCGCACGGCGCGGGCCACCACCTTGGCCATGCGCGCGTCCCCCTTCAGACGCGCCGTCTCCACCGGGCCGTTCTCCTTGATCCGGATCTCCGACACCAGTCCGGACACGGTGGACAGGGTGACGCCGGTCTCCCCCAGGGAGGGGAGGACCTGCTCGATGTAGCGAAGGAAGAGCGGATTGGGGCCGACGACCAGCACACCCTGGCGCTCAAGGGGGAACCGGTGGGTATAGAGGAGATAGGCGGCCCGGTGCAGTGCCACCGCCGTCTTCCCCGTGCCCGGGCCCCCTTGGACCACCAGGACGCCGCTCAACGGGGCCCGGATGATCTCGTCCTG
>DASZJN010000315.1:0-2486 GCA_035948045.1 Acidimicrobiales bacterium
TACTGGCAGCCAGGGTGGCGACTCTCCGGTGCACGGGGCCGACACCGATTGCCGTGGCGCCGGTCGAGTTCGTCCGGCCACGCGACCGCCTGGACATGCGGTCGTCCGACCCCAGGATCGTCAACCGCGTCATGGCGCCCTCAGATCATGAAGGCCATCGACTCGAGTACCCGCTGCCCCATGGCCGCGTCGCCCTCGACCAGCACCTGGCCCGTCGCCAGCGCCTCTGGGGGTGCCATCCGTCCGAATCCGAGACGCCAGAAGGCCTCCTGGTCCATGCTCAGCGTCACGGTGGGAGGGTGGTCGGGCGACTCCGGGGCGGGCGAGGCGCGTCCACCGTCCATGGTGACCACGAAGTGGCGCCCCATGACGCCGGTCACGACGAACCGCACCGAGGAGCCGTCGGGAGGAGCGACCCGCTTGCCCACCACATAGGGCATGGTTTGCTCACAACGATCCAACGCCGCCGCCTCGCCCACCCCGTTGCGACCGCCCGGTCGGTCGAGGGCGCGGCGAATGTCCTGTTCGTGAGCCCAGCAGTCGGGGACGCGGGTGTCCATGAACTCCCGATAGGGCGCCTGGCCGACGGGGCTCCAACCCACTTCGTCCCACTTCTCCGCCGGCATGGCCGAGAGCGCGTCGATCCGCCTGTTGGTGGTCTCGACGAACTCGGCCAGCACTTCGGCCCCCGGCACGGACCGCCGAGCCTCCACCCATGCTTCGTTGATGGCGCCGAAGGCGTTGGCCACATGGGGCGGAGTCGTGTCCAGTTCCGGAGGCGCCGGATCTCCGAGGAGCGTGCGCTCGGTCCCGATGAGGTGGGACAGGTGGTCCTTGACGGTCCAGCCCGGGCAGTCCGTCGGACGCTCCCACTGGTCGGCGTCGACTTGCTCGCACGCCGTCACCACCGAGGCCCACACCTGGGCCAACCGATCGACCACGGGCTCGCTGCTTGCTGCTCGAATCGGCACCCCTCCTTCGATCGCCCGTCTGGCGGCGGATCCCACAGCTCGCTCCGGCCGCGGAGCCCTCGGTCAGCCCGGGAGGTTGGCCTCGATGGCGTCGATCACCTCGGGAGCCTCGGGGTCCACCATCGGCCTGAACCGCTGCACGATCTCCCCAGTCGGTGACACGAGGAACTTCTCGAAGTTCCACTGGATGTCCCCGGCCTCACCCTCCGCGTCGGGAAACGCCACCAGCTCTTCGTAGATCGGATGACGGTTGTCCCCGTTGACCTCGACCTTCTCGAACAAGGGGAAGGTCACGCCATAGGTGGCGGAGCAGAAGGTGGCGATCTCCTCGGAGGACCCGGGCTCTTGCCCACCGAACTGATTGCACGGGAAGCCGAGCACGGTGAACCCTTTGTCGCCGTAGGTCTTCTGGAGCCGCTCGAGCCCCTCGTACTGGGGTGTGAGTCCGCACTTGGACGCCACGTTGACCATCAGAAGTGTCTGTCCCTGGTAGTCGCCGACCGAGGCCGGGTCGCCCTTGAGGGAGTGGAGAGTGGGGTCGTAGATGCTCATAGGCGCAAGTGTAGATCGGGCGGGCCGGGCGCAGATCGGCTCGCCATCGACCGTCTCACGCAGGCCGGGTACCGGACGGACCGCCCGTGGCGACTGGGAGCTGGTCCGGCGACCGATGGGTGCATCCAGCCTGGCCGGCCCCCGCCGTGCCTGGTAAAGAAATCCTGCTGGTTGGTCGATGATACGGGGCGAGTATGCGCAGTATTCAAGGGCGGTGTGTATGCCCAGGGGTTGGATGACGAACGATGACCGTCGAGGTTGAGAAGGCCAGCCACCACCCGGGGGACGGCCGCGCCGTCTCGGGTCCCGTGGTCAAGGTCCTCATGGGCCTGGTCCATGCCCACAGTGGTGACGTCGGGGTAGCCCAGGCGCTCGCCCTGGCCGGCGAGGGTCGGTCGTTCCTCGAGCTCAACAACCCGGCCACTCGGAGCACGCTGGCCGAGACGGTGGCGCTGTTCAACGCGGCGGCGCTCGTCATCGGGGACGGGGCCATCGGTCTCCACGTGGGCGATCTGCTCCTCTCGGCCCCCAGTGGTGACGCCTTGATGGATCAGCTCCTGGCCCTCGGGTCCCCGGGCGAGGTGTTCAGGCATGTCGAACCGCTGGTGGCGCAGTTCGAGACGACCTCCGAGGCCGAGGCTCTCGAAGTGGCCGACGACCACGCGCTCGTCCAGGTGGTCCCCCTGGGGGCGCCGTGGCGACACGCCCATCTGTGCGAGATGACCCGGGGGCTGCTCGCGCAGGTTCCTGCCTTGTGGGCGCTCGGACCGACCCTGGTCACCGAGACCGAGTGCAGCGCACGCGGTGGCCGGCGCTGCCTCTACGCCCTCAGTTGGGACGATGATCCGGCCGAGTCTTCTGAGGTGCCCCCACCGGGGTCATCCGTGGACCATCCCGTGGCCGCGCTCCAGCACGGCAGCCACAACGGCGCCGGCGGTGGCCCGAGCTCCGAGGTTCGGGATG
>DASZJN010000316.1:0-11246 GCA_035948045.1 Acidimicrobiales bacterium
GCGCGTGTCCTCGCGAAACCGGGTGATCCGCCCCGCTTCGCCGGCCGCTCGGCCCACATCGTCATCGCCATCCGGGAGGTCGGGTGCGGAGACCCTTCCCACGATGAGGATCTCGTCCCGGTCGACGGTGATGGTCGGTGCGGTCTCGAACCAGTCCTCGGGCAGGCGGCCGGCGAGCCAGCCGGCGAGGCCCTCCACAGACGGCCTCTCTTCGCCGGCTGAGGCCCTGCGCCCGAAGCCCTCGTGTGCGTGTCTCATGAGCTTCTCCTCCTGAAATGATTACAGAGTTACACTAGCCCATTACTTACATCTGAAGCAAACCAGCACCGACCACGGAAGTTCGCCTGCCATCGCTATGTTTGGCCGCCGAGCCCGTGAACCCCTCCTCCGACGACCCTCAGCCGCCGCGGCGGAACCGGCCGAGACTGCCCCGATGGTGGCGTCTGCTCGTCGTTGTGGCCCTCGCCGCCTTCGCCCTGATCGTCCTGTTGGTGGCCGAGAGCCCGGTACCGGGCGAGGTCGCCGACCAGGTCAACGGCACCCCCGAGGGCGCCGCCACTCCCGCCGCCCCCGCGGCCGCTCCGACCAGCCCGGACCTGGCGTCGCGGTGCCCGTGGCTGAAGGCCGCCATGGACCGGCAGGAGACGCCGTCGGCCCTGGCCAGAATGGTCCTCCGCCGGATGACCGCCGCCGAGAAGTTCGGCATGACCGTCCTGGTCAATTCCGGCGTCTACGAGAACGTCAACGCCGGCGCCCCACGGCTCTGCATTCCTCCGCTGACCCTCCAGGACGGGCCCCAAGGCTTGGCCTTCGGCGCCGTCCATGTGACCCAGCTACCCGCTCCCCTGGGCATCGCCGCCACCTTCGACACGGCCATCGCCCACGCCTACGGCCAGGTCCAGGGGTCCGAGGCCACCGGGCAGGGCATTGACGTCATCCAGGGCCCGACGCTCAACATCGACCGCGTGCCGCAGAACGGTCGGAGCTACGAAGGGTTCGGCGAGGATCCCGCCCTGGTCTCGGCCATGGGGGTCGCCGACATCCAGGGGATCCAGTCCAGCGGGGCCATGGCCATGGCCAAGCACTTCGCCGTCTACAGCCAGGAGACCGATCGCGGCGAGCTCGATGACGCGGTGTCCCAGCGCGCCTTGCAGGAGATCTACCTGCCTCCGTTCAGGGCCGCGGTCACCCAGGCCCGTGTCGCTACGGTGATGTGCGCCTATCCGCAGCTGAACGGAACCTTCCAGTGCGAGGACCAGGGGTTGTTGAATCTGCTCAGCCAATGGGGCTTCAGCGGCTTCGTCCGCTCCGACCTCGGCTCCGTCCACGATCCGGTTGCCGCGCTGGCCGCCGGGACCGACCTGATCAAACCGTCCAACGCCGCCCAGCTGGCCAGGCTGGTCCACGAGAACCTGCTCCCGATGCCGGCGGTCGACGCCGCCGTCAGCAAGGTCCTCACGCAGATGTTCGCCCACGATCTCGTGGGTCGCCAGGACCTCGGTTCCCCCGGCTCCGTGGTCGACACCCCGGCGCACACCGCCTTCGCCCTGATCGCCGCCGAGCGTTCGGCCGTGCTGCTCAAGAACGAGCGCGGGATCCTGCCCCTGGCCGCCCCCCGGGTGCGGTCGGTGGCCGTGATCGGCGCCGACGCCGGCTCGCAGGCCGTGACCACCGGCTTCGGCAGCTCGAGGGTGATGGCACCGTTCACCTCGACCCCGGTCGCCGCTATCCGCCAGCGCGCCGGCTCCCACACGTCCGTTTCCTTCTCGGACGGAGGGAGCACCACCGGACCGCTTCCCGCCATCCCGTCCAGCGTCCTGACCCCCTCCTCGGGCGCGGGGCACGGGCTGACCCTCACCCTCACCCAGACCGATCCTGACACCGGGCCGATGTCGGTCCAGAGCGTCGAGCCCTCGATCGACGCGTCCATTCGTCCCCACCCCTCGATCAGCCCTCTCCTGCCCAACGCGCCGGCCTCGGTGCCGGTGGAGCGGCTGCGCCGCACACTCTCCCTCGGGGGCAGGCCCGCGCTGGGCGGGGCGCCCTCCCCCACCCGCTCGGACATCGTGTTGCCGGCCGGGTGGGCAGACGTCGTCGCCACCTGGACAGGCACGCTCACCCCACCCCGCACAGGCCTCTATACCCTCTCGCTCCAGGGATCCGGTGGAGCCAGCCTGACCCTCGACGGGTCGCCGGCCGTTTCCGACACCCTCAGCCACGCCCATGGCCGATGGACGCAGACCGTGTCCCTCACCGGTGGCCACGCCTACCAGGTACACCTCGATTGGGAGCCCTTCGACAAGCTGACGCCGTCGGGCGAGTCGACCATCACCCCGAGCACCCTGACCCTCGGGTGGCACTACGTCAGCGATCAGATCGCGTCGGCGGTAGATGCAGCCCGTAAGGCCCACGTGGCCGTGGTCTTCGCCGGGGACTTCAGCTCCGAGGCCTTCGATCGGCCGTCGCTGACCCTGCCAGGCGACGAGAACGCCCTGATCACCGCGGTCGCCGCGGCCAACCCGCGCACCGTGGTGGTGCTGAACACCGGCGGCCCCGTGCTCATGCCCTGGCTGGGACAGGTCGCCGGCGTCATCGAAGGGTGGTACCCGGGGGAGAAAGACGGGGCCGCCATCGCCGCCCTCCTGTACGGCGACGTCAATCCGTCCGGGCGATTGCCGGTCACCTTCCCGACGTCGGACGCCCGGGCTGCAGTCAGCGCACCCGCCCAATGGCCCGGCGTCAACCTGACCGCCTCCTACTCCGAGGGCCTGCAGGTGGGCTACCGCTACAACAACGCCACGGGCGTCACACCGCTGTTTCCGTTCGGCTACGGCCTCTCGTACTCCCGCTTCGCGCTCGGCGGCCTGGTCGTCACCCGCACCCGTAGCGGCTTCGCCGTCGCCGTGCGGGTGTCCAACATCGGGGCGAGGACAGGGATCGACGTGCCGCAGGCCTACCTCACCTACCCGTCCGGTGCCGGCGAACCACCGGCCCAACTGGTGGCGTTTTCGCCGGTGACGCTCGACCCCGGCCAGACCCGGACGGTCACCCTCTCCGTACCGGCGTCCAAGTTCCAGGCCTTCGTCGGAGGGAACTGGACGACGGTGCCGGGCACCTACACCCTGGGGGTCGGTGAATCGTCCTCCGCTCAGCCCCTGTCGGCATCGGTTCAGGCCCCATGAGCAGGATCGCCGAAACACGGATCAGCTGGCCGGGGTCTACGTGACTCGGAGAACGGATGGGGGCTACCCGACGGGATCAAGCCATGGTGGTGTCGGCGCCGGGATCCGGTCCATGGGCGACCCGGTCTCCCCGAACTGCTCTGCCCCCGCGTTCCACTCGGACGCCGCATCGGCCATCTCCTCACGGGACCGACCCACGAAATTCCACCACATCACGATGGGGGACCCGAAGGGGGTGCCACCGATGAGCAACACCCGGCTGTCGTCGGTGGTGTCGATGGCGATCTCGTCGCCACCAGGGCGGAGGTAGCCGAGATGGCCCGGGGTGACCCACTGCCCGTCGACCTCGACGGCTCCGGCCAACACCACCAGCGCGTGTTCGAAACCCGTCTCCAGCGGAACCAGAGTCGAGCCCGGTCGCAACCGGAGCTCGGCCGCGACCAAGGCCGTGTCCTTCCGGGCCGGTGAGGCCGTACCCGCCAGCTCACCGACCAGCACGGTGGCCGTGCCGGCGGTCAGCTCCACCTCGGGCAGCTCGGCGTGGTGCTCGAACGCCGCCGCGCCCCGCCGGGTCGCCTCGGGCTGGGCCACCCACAATTGGATGCCGTGCAGTCCGCCGCGGAATTGCTCCGTGGGCTCCTCGGCATGGCTGACCCCGCCGCCGGCGGTCATCAGATTGACCTGGCCGGGCCGGATGGTCTGCTCGGACCCGAGGCTGTCCCGATGCAGCAGCTCCCCCTCCACCAGCCAGGTGACCGTGTGCAGGCCCATGTGAGGATGCGGCCCGATACCCACCGGGGCGGAGTCGGGGGGAACCGGGCCCAGGTGGTCGGCGAAGCACCATGCCCCCACGGTTCGGCGAGCGCGCTGGGGCAGCGCTCTCCGTACCGGCATTCCGGCGACGAGCGCGTCGCGGCTGGCCGACAGTTCGATCGTCGGGGTCGGGCCGGCGCTCAGACCGGTCTCCCCCCCGGGCACCACGCGTTGTCGGGCACCCCCGTGCACGGGTTGGGCATGGTGGGAAGCCCGCTGGGAAGGGGGTGCATGATGACCCCGGTCGATTGGGGGTAGGCCGAGCCGGGCGTGCAGGAGCTGGTGGTCCCGGTGTCGCAGAGCACCTCATTGAGCAGCGGGCCACCCGTGTTCGGTGCGGTGGTCAACTTGCCGCAGGTGGGCTGGGCCCGCTCGAGATCCGCCGGCACACTGCCGTTGGGCGCGATGTTGCCGACGTAGCAGTTCTGCGGCTTGCCCGTGTTGATGGTGATCTGCCCGAAGTCCGCGTTGCTCGGGTTCCCGAAGAACCCATTGTGGCTGAACGTGTTGTGCAGCAACGCGTTGTTCATCGGGTCGTAGATGCATCCGAAGGCGGCGTTCTCCACGCCGCCCGTCCCCGAGCACGTCTGGCCCAGATCCGGTGTCCCCGAGTCCGGGTAGGGAACCATCAAGAACCCCCACGCCCCGTTGTTGGTGAAGGTGTTGTCCATCACGGTGTCGTTGCGGCCACCGGAGAGGGTCATGCCGGTCCCGGTGGGCCCTTTGCTGGCCGTGCCGGCCTGCGGGACGTTGGGGTTGTTGTTGTCGTGAAGGGAGTTGTGCATGAAGACCCAGCACGAATGGGTGTGGGTGATCGGGCTGATCCCGTTGTTCGGGCAGGCGCCGTCCTGTGGCGCGGGCGGATCCCCGTTGATCTGCGTGTTGGTGTCGAACCCGTCCTTGTTGTTGTCGAACTGAGAGTTCTGGATGATCATGGGTCCGCCCGAATTCGTACCCGAGTAGCCGAGGGCGCTGTACTCCATCCACGCGTGGTTGATGGTGACGCCGCAGACCCGGTGGCACGCCCCCACGTACATCCCCGAGTCGTTGAAGTTGCTCGCATAGATCTGGTTCCACACGGCCGGGCCGGCCGCATTGGAAGAAAAGATCCCGTACTGCGCGGCGGTCGTCTCGGACACCTGCAGGGCGGCCGCCGGTGTCTGAGCGCCGAAGTAGGTGGAGGTGGCGGTCAGATAACTGCCCGAGTAACCCGTGAGGCCGATCTTGCCGCTGCTGTCCCCACCGTTCCACCAGATCTCGTTGCCGGAGGCGCCGCTCCCGCCGAGGAAGTTGCAGGCCGTGAGGTTGTCGATGCTGACGCTGTTGGCCTTCCAGACCACGATGCCGTTGCGCCCGACGGTGCTGCCGTCCGATGCCGAGGTGCCGAAGTCCTGTTGCCCGGGGTTCGAGCTGCACTCCCCGGTGGATCCCACCTTGGTGCCGTCCACCACGACCGTCGACCGGTTCATCCCCCTCAGGTGGATGCCCGACGTGGTGATCACCACCCCCGCCGCGTAGCCATGGGCCGGGTCGAGGGCGGCTCCGGACTCGTCAGCGGTCTCGTGGTAGTCGCCCGGCGCCACCAGGATCCAGTCCCCCGGCTTGGCCGCGTTGACTGCGGCCTGGATGGTCTTGAACTGTCCGGCGTGTCCCTGGAACGTCCCCACCAGCAGGGCGCGACCGCCGCTCGCACTGCTCGGGGTCGAGCCCGACGTCGCCGACGAAGACCCGCAGGAGGCCAGCAGCCCGGCGCCCATGACGCACACGCCGAGGAGGACGCCGGTCAGTCGCCATCCGCCCAGGCCGGCCGACACCGGCGCGGTGCCTCGGGCTACCCGGCCACAGGACCCGGCCCGACGGCCCGACCGACCGATGCCACGATCCATCATCATCATCACCCTCCCCCTTGCCTACCGAACACCAGCCACCGGTCCGAGGTCGACGATGCCGGCCACCGCGATGACGAAGGCGTCGAAGGCGATGGTACAGCGCCACCGGGGGACATCCGAGGGCCGGCGCCGTCATCCCGTCCTCTGCGCTTCCATGGCGCCTCCGCGGCACCCGGGGCAGTTTCATGGAAGCACATCACCTGGTTGCCCGCTCCCGGCGGACCCCCGCCGGTCGGCGGTCCCACCGGACCTGGGACCGCTGTGCCGATTGGGCTACCATCCCACTGTTGCGTCTTGGGGCCGGGGACCTCCACCATCGGTGGGTTCTGCCCCGATACGACCAGCGCAGGGTCGTGGGCCCTGCGCCCACTCATTCCGGCCTCCATCCCGTGGCCGGCCACGACGAAGGAGTCCCGTGACCAGCGAGCACCAACACCCCGACTTCAAGGTGGCCGATCTCTCCCTGGCGGAGTTCGGTCGCAAGGAGATCCAGCTGGCCGAGCACGAGATGCCCGGCCTCATGGCCATGCGGTCCGAGCACGCTGCCGAACAGCCGCTGCTGGGGGCCCGGATCACCGGCTCCTTGCACATGACCATCCAGACCGCGGTGCTGATCGAGACCCTCACCGCACTGGGGGCCGAAGTGCGCTGGGCCAGCTGCAACATCTTCTCCACCCAGGACCATGCTGCAGCGGCGGTGGCGGTAGGACCTGAAGGGACGGTGGAGTCGCCCCGGGGCGTGCCGGTCTTCGCCTGGAAGGGCGAATCGCTCGAGGAGTACTGGTGGTGCACCGAGCAGGCCTTGTCCTGGCCCGGCGAGGGCCCGACCATGATCCTCGACGACGGCGGCGATGCCACCCTCCTCGTCCACAAGGGCGTCGAATTCGAAAAGGCCGGCGCCGTTCCCGACGCCGCCACCGCAGACTCCGAGGAGTTCGCCGTGGTCCTCGACGTGCTCACCCGGAGCCTGGCCGAGGACCCCTCCCGGTGGACGACCATCGCCCGCGGGATCAAGGGCGTCTCAGAGGAGACCACCACTGGCGTGCACCGCCTCAACGAGATGGAGCAGACCGGCGAGCTGCTGTTCACCGCCATCAATGTCAACGATGCCGTCACCAAGTCCAAGTTCGACAACAAGTACGGTTGCCGCCACTCGTTGATCGACGGGATCAACCGGGCCACCGACGTGCTCATCGGCGGCAAGGTCGCCGTGGTGTGCGGCTTCGGCGACGTGGGCAAGGGCTGTGCCGATTCGCTCCGCGGCCAGGGCGCCCGGGTGGTGGTGACCGAGATCGACCCGATCTGCGCCCTGCAGGCGGCCATGGAGGGCTACCAGGTGGCGACGCTCGACGACGTGCTCGGCACCGCCGACATCTTCGTGACCTCCACCGGCAACAAGGACGTGATCACGGCCGACCACATGGCGCAGATGAAGCACCAGGCCATCGTGGGCAACATCGGCCACTTCGACAACGAGATCGATATGGCCGGGCTCATGAAGATCGACGGCATCGAGCGGGTCAACATCAAGCCCCAGGTCGACAAGTGGGTCTTCCCCGACGGCCACGCGGTGATCATCCTCTCCGAGGGGCGCCTGCTCAACTTGGGCAACGCCACCGGTCACCCGAGCTTCGTGATGTCCAACTCGTTCACCAATCAGACGATGGCCCAGATGGAGCTGTTCAACAACGCCGGCGGCTACGAGAACAAGGTGTACGTGCTCCCCAAGCACCTGGACGAGAAGGTGGCCCGGCTGCACCTCGATGCGCTCGGGGTCCACCTGACCACCCTCACCAAGGAGCAGGCCGAGTACATCGGGGTGTCGGTCGACGGCCCCTACAAGCCGGACACCTACCGCTACTGACCGGGCTCGACCCCACCGGCGCGCAGGCCAGCACGCCGCGGGCGCGGGTCCCCGCGGCCACCGCGGCGGTCAATGGTCGGCGGTCTGCACCTCCAGCAGGTGGGCGAACCGCTCGATGGCCTCTGCCCGCCGGGTGGGAACGTGCTCGGTGGGCACCTCGACCGGCTTGTACTCCTTCAAGGTCTGGCGGGCCACCGTCACCTTGTGGACCTCGTCGGGACCGTCGTAGATGCGCGCCGCCCGGGCGTGCCGGTACATCGACTCCAGGGGCAGGTCGGTGGAGAATCCGAGGGCGCCGTGTACCTGAATGGCCCGATCGATGACGTTGTAGAGGACAGCGGCTCCGTAGTACTTGATCATGGCGATCTCCACCCGGGCGGCGGAGGCGCCTTCCCTGTCCATCTTCCACGCCGCGTACAGGGTCATCAGCCGCGCCGCGGTCATCTCGGCCCGGGAGTCGGCCACCCAGTTCTGGATGGTCTGTTTCTCAGCCAGCAGCGAGTGGTGGGTGGTTCGGGACACCGCCCGTTCGCACAGCATGTCGAAGGCCCGCTGGGACTGGCCGAGCCAGCGCATGCAGTGGTGGATCCGGCCGGGGCCCAGACGCTTCTGAGCCAGTACGAATCCCTCACCCTCGAGGCCGATCAGGTTCTCGTAGGGGACCCGCACCTCGCGGTAGAGGATCTCGGCATGACCGCCGAACTTGCCGAAGTGCTCGACCGGGTCCTCCATGGTGGCCACGTCGCGCACGATGTCCACCCCGGGGGTGTCGGTCGGTACCACGATCATCGAGCAGCCCTGGTAGCGGTGCACGTCCTGGTTGGTCACGGCCATGACGATGAGGAAGTCGGCCACGGAACCGTTGCTCGTGAACCACTTGTGGCCGTCGATGACCCACTCGTCCCCGTCCCGCACCGCGGTGGTGGCGATCATGGTGGGGTCGGCACCGGCACCGGGCTCGGTCATGGAGAACCCGCTGCGCATCCGCCCGTCGAGCAGGGGCTGCAGCCATCGCTGGCGATGGTCCTCTCGCCCCGAGCTCTCGATGCCGACGGCCAACAGCTCGGCGTTGCCGGAGTCAGGGGCGTTGTTCCCGAACACGACGGGACCGTACGGGGTCTGGCCGAGGATCTCGTGCATGAGGCCCAGGCGGACCTGGCCGAACCCGCCCCCACCCAGCTCGACGGGAAGATGGGACGCCCACAGTCCACGGCTCTTGACCTCGGCCTGCAGGGGCTCGGTCGCCTCCAGCATGGCCTCGTGACTGAGCGACAGCGTCTCCAGGGGGATGATCTGGTCCCGGACCATCTGACGCATCCACGCCAGCTGCTCCTCGAACTCCGGTTCGGTGGAAAAGTCCCATGCCACGGTGGTCCCCTTGTCGTCCGTTCCTGTCGGCTCCCGGCGGCCACTACCGTAACGGCATGCCCGGCGATGCCACTGCTACCCCCATCCGTACCACTGTCACCCTCTCGGCGCCCAACCGGGGGCGCCGAGAGGCCGAACCGGCCCGCCCGGACATCGATTCGTCCACCGCCCGCAACCGGCTGAGCGCCGCCCAGTCGGCGCTGCTCGACGAACACCGGCTGCTGTCCGCCGGGGAGTTGGCCGGCCTGGCCGCACTGCCCGATGACTGGGTCACGTCACTGGCCGCCCTGGCCCACCAGGTCCGGCTGGCCCGGTGCGGACCCGGGGTCGAGGTGGAGGGCATCCTGTCGGCCAAGACCGGGGGATGCCCAGAGGACTGCCACTTCTGTTCCCAGTCGTCCCAGTTCGACACCCCGGTCAAGGCCACCCCCTTCCTCGATGCCGCCGAGGTGCTGCAGGCCGCCGAGGAGACCAAGGCGGCCGGTGCCACAGAGTTCTGCATCGTGTTGGCGGTACGGGGCCCGGATGAGCGCACCATGCAGCGCATCCTCGAGCTCATTCCTCTCATCCACGAGCAGACCGGCCTCAACGTGGCCGTCAGTGCCGGGCTGCTGACCGAGGACCAGGCGCGTCGCTTCGCCCAGGGCGGCGTCCACCGCTACAACCACAACCTTGAGACGTCCCGGTCCTTCTTCCCGAACGTGGTCACCACCCACAGCTGGGACGAGCGCCGGGACACCTGCCGGCTGGTCCGCCACCACGGGATGGAGTTGTGCTGCGGGGCCCTGGTCGGGATGGGCGAGAGCGACGAGCAACGCATCGAGCTGCTGGTGCAGCTCCAGGAGCTTGATCCGACCGAGGTCCCCCTGAACTTCCTCAATCCACGGCCCGGCACCCCGCTGGGAGGCGAGCAACCGGTGGCGGCCTGGGAGGCGATCCGCTGGATCGCCCTCTTCCGGCTGGGCCTGCCCGGTGTCATCCTGCGCTACGCCGGCGGCCGCGAGGTCACCCTTCGGGAGCTCCAGTCCATGGGCATGACGTCGGGCATCAACGCCCTGATCGTCGGGAACTACCTGACCACCTTGGGCCGCTCCGCCGACGAGGACCTCCAGATGCTGTCCGACCTGCGCATGCCGGTCGGGGCGCTCACCGGCGTCCTCTGATCGCAGGATGAAGAGGGACGCCGTGGACGGTCCCGCCCGCGGTATGGGAACGGGGCAGGGGTTCTGCACCGGGTGCGGCGTCGCCTCCTGCGCCGGGTGCGATCGCCCGTTCGACCCACCCCGGTTCTGTTCCTCCTGCGGACGAAGGCTCACCGTGGCGGTCACACCGGGCGGCTACCGCGCCCGCTGCCGCGACCACGGCGAGCTCTCCAGGAGCTGAGCCGACCAGAGGTTGATGGCACCTTCTGCTTCACCCCCGTCCGGAGCCGGTGCCACCCCGTCCCGGCGCCGGCAACCTGGTGTGGAAGGGACTCGCTGAGGGCGCTGGGTGCCGGCGGCGACGGTCAGCCGGCGGGGACCTTCCAGCCCCGGGCCTCGGCGATGTCCTTGCACGTGGGGCACAGCGGGTATCGCTTGGGATTGCGCCCGGGCACCCAGATCTTGCCGCACAGCGCCTTGACCGCCGTGCCGTTGACCATCCCCTCGACCACCGACGGTCCGGCAGAGATGTAGTCGCCCTTCTCCGGTTTGAATCCCTCGAGCACGATGTGGGACATCCGCTCGTGATCGCCATCGAGCTCCGGGTCGACCTGGGTCGGCGCCAGGGTGATGCCTGTGTCGCTCATGGCACCAGGATCGCGCGCCGAACGGCCCGGCGCACGGTCGCCCCTCGCCCCGGCAGGGTGCGGTCGGCCCCGGCCCAACCCCTACGCTCTGGTCATGACCCGACGCTCGCTGGTCCTCGCCTCCGGCTCGGCAGCGCGCCTCCGGCTCCTCAGAGATGCCGGTTTCGACCCCAAGGTGGTGGTCAGCGGGGTCGACGAGGAGGGCGTCGAGGCCGACGGCACGGCGTCGCTGGTGACCATCCTGGCCGGTCGCAAGGCCGGGGCAGTGGCCGACCCGGCAGGGGACGCCGTCGTGGTGGCCTGCGACTCCATGCTCGAATTCGAGGGTCGGCCCCACGGGA
>DASZJN010000317.1:0-11895 GCA_035948045.1 Acidimicrobiales bacterium
GGAGTGGATGCGGTGGCCCGCAAGCCCCTTCGAGGCCGCACGGCCACCCAGCCCGGGTCCTGACCGGGTCCGGCTGACCTCCCCGGCCTACGGTCGGCGCCGGCGCCGGCATTCCCTTCCGTCGGGTCGCCCACTACGCTGAGGGTGGCAGTGCGCTGTACTCCGCGGTGGCCAGCGGCCACCGCCCATGCCGCCGGCAGCCTCTGGGCGCTGGACGGTCGATCAGGAGGATTCCCATGCCCGACACCCGGTCCGCGCCGGTCACCGTTCCGACGTTGCGCGCCGCCAAGCGACGAGCCGGTCATGCGCCGCTCGTGATGGTGACCGCCTATGACGCCCCCGGGGCCCGCATCGCCCACGGCGCCGGGGTGGACCTCATCCTGGTCGGCGACTCCGTGGCCAACAACGTCCTGGGCTACCGGGACACACTGCAGGTGACCGTGGAGGACATGGCCCACCACACGGCGGCGGTGGCCAGGGCCAGGCCCGAGCCCATGATCGTGGCCGATCTTCCGTGGATGAGCTATCACCTGGACACGGTCGACACCGTGCGGAACGGCGCCACTCTCATCCGCGCCGGCGCCCAGGCGGTGAAGTTGGAGGGCGGCTCCAATCGGGTGCCGATGATCGAGGCGCTGGTGGCGGCGGAGATCCCGGTCATGGGCCACCTCGGGCTCACGCCCCAGTCGGTCAACGCCATGGGCGGCTACCGGGTCCAGGGGCGGGACGACGCCGCGGCCCATGCCCTGACGGTCGACGCCAAGGCCATCGTGGCCGCCGGTTGCTTCGCCGTGGTCATCGAGGGGGTTCCCGAGTCGGTGGGCGCGGCCATCACCGAGTCCATCGACGTGCCCACCATCGGTATCGGGGCCGGCCCGGCCTGTGACGGCCAGGTGCTCGTCTTCCACGACCTGCTCGGGTTCAACGACACCGCACCGAAGTTCGTTCGCCGGTACGCGGAACTGGGCGCGGAGGCCGTGGCGGCCATGGCCGCCTACGCCGCCGACGTGCGTTCGGGGGCATTTCCCGCCGACGCCGAGGTCTACCACTGAGGATGGGGTGAGCCGCCGGGCCACGGCGTCCCGGTGCCGACCACCCTCGGATTGCCGGTAGGGTACGGGGGTTGTTGGGGCCACCCGATGGTGGCCCTTCCGTTCCGACCTGCCCCACGTCGTGGGGCTCGGGTGCTCCGTCGCCCGATCCAGAGGGAGGTGAGCCGCTCATGCGGCCCTACGAAACCATGGTCATCTTCGACACCGGCGCCGATGAGGCAGCGGTGAACGGCGTCCTCGACCGGGCGCTCGACGCTCTGAGGGCCAAGGGCGGGAACCCCGGCCGCGTCGAGCGTTGGGGTCGGCGCACCTTCGCCTATGAGCTGCAGCACAAGCGCGAGGGCTACTACGTGGTCATCGAGCTGACCGCCGAGCCCGCGGCGGTGGCCGACATGGAGCGCGTCTTGGTCCTGGCCGACGAGGTCCTCCGCCACAAGGTCATCCGACTGCCGGACAAGGTGGCCGGCCGACGCGCCGCCGCTGCGGCCTCCACCGGCGGGGAGGGCTGAGCCATGGCCCCCGGAAACGCCATCACCCTGGTGGGGAACATCACCCGCGACCCCGAGCTCCGCTTCACCAACACCGGTCAGGCCACGGCCAGTTTCGGACTGGCCGTCAATCGCCGGTGGCAGAACCGCCAGACCCAGGAGTGGGAGGAGGCGGTCTCCTTCTTCGACGTGGTCTGCTGGCGCGAGATGGCCGAGAACGCCGCCGAGAGCCTGACCAAGGGCTCGCGGGTCATCGTGACCGGCCGGCTCGACCAGCGCAGCTGGGAGACCCCCGACGGCGACAAGCGGTCCAAGGTGGAGGTGGTGGCCGACGAGGTCGGCCCGAGCATCCGCTGGGCAACGGCCCAGGTGACCAAAAACGAGCGCCGGGGACCCGGCGACGGTGGGCCCCAGGGAGGCGGCCGAGGGCCGTCGACCGGTGGCGGCGCGGCTCCGGCCGGCGAGCCCCAGGGATACGGATACAGCGAGGAGCCCTTCTAGTCATGGCGCGCAACAACGATCGCGGAGGCACCACCAGGCGCACCCCCAAGGACACGGGGCGGCGCATCAAGAAGAAGCCGTGCGCCCTGTGCAAGGACCGAGTGGAGTGGGTCGACTACAAGGACGTCGGCATGCTCCGCAAGTACATGAGCGACCGGGGCAAGATCCGGGCCCGTCGGGTCTCGGGCAACTGCACCCAACACCAGCGTGACGTGGCCATTGCCATCAAGACGGCCCGCGAGCTGGTGCTGCTCCCCTACACCCAGCGCACCACGACGGAGCGTCCGGGCGGCCGCGGTGGCGGCCGGGGCGGGTACTCGGGCCAGGGTGGGTCGGGCGGCCGGCGCGGACGCGACGAGGAGCGCTCACTGTCAGCCGACGCCACCTCGACGGCGCTGGCCGACGACGCCCCCCGTGAGCCGGTGGTGGTCGACGAGGTCGAAGAGGTACTGGAGGTCACCGGCACCGGCGACGGCTCTCTGGCCGAGGTCGTGGTGGACGAGATCGTCCTCGATGTGGGCCAGGGCTGAGATGAAGGTCCTGCTGCGAAGCGACATCGACGGCGTGGGCAAGCGGGGCGACATCATCGAGGTCTCGGGCGGGTTCGCCCGCAACCACCTGCTTCCCGCCGGGAAGGCCATCGTGGCGTCGGCCGGGGTCGAGAGCCAGGCCGCGGCCATGCGAACGTCGCGGGACCTCCGCGACGCCCGCGACCGCGAGTCCTCCGAGACGGTCGCCCGCACGCTGGTGGGCAATTCGATCACCATGCCGGCCCGGGCCAAGGGCGAGCGGTTGTTCGGATCGGTGTCGGCCGCCGACATCGTGCACAAGGTCGAGGCGCAGACCGGTGCCGTCATCGATCGCAAGGACCTCATCCTCGCCGAGCCGATCAAGACGGTCGGGGAGCACAACGTGCGGGTCGAGTTGGTGGGCGGCGTGGTGTTCGAGCTCACGGTCAACGTCGTCGCCGAAGGCTGACCACGACCGCACTCCGCACCGTCGCACCTGGGATCCGGGTTGTCGTGAAGGTAGCTCGGTCCCGGGCATCCACCTGACCGTCACAACCGGCAGGGATGATGACGGCGTGTCCGGACATGTCCGCAGTCGATACCCGCTTGTCCACGCTTCGTCCACACCTTCGGACGGCTCTATCCCCAAGAAGAGGCCCTTACGCTCCACAGGGCAATTCGGCGAGGGTTGAAGGACCATGGTGCAAGCCCTCGACGACACGCGACATCGCCGCCTCCCCAACGGGGGTGGCGGGATGCCGGCCGGTCGGGTCCCGCCCCACAACCTCGAGGCGGAGGAGTCCCTCCTGGGGGCGATGCTCCTGTCGCGGGACGCCATCGCCTCGGCCATGGAGATCTGCAAGCCGGAGGACTTCTACAAGTCGTCACACGGCCACATCTTCCAGGCCATCACGTCGTTGTTCAGCCAGGGGGAGCCGGCCGACTGGGTGACGGTGACCGAGGAGCTCCGGCGTCGGGGACTGCTCGAGACCATCGGCGACCCCTCGGTGTTCGTCTCCCTCCAGGCCAACACGCCGTCCATCGGCAATGCCGACTACTACGCCAGGATCATCGAGGAGCACGCCCTGCTGCGCGGGCTGGTCTCGGTGGCCGGCGAGATCACCGAACTCGGCTACAGCCTTCCCGACGATGTCTCCCACGTGCTCGACAAGGCCGAGAGCCTGGTGTTCAACGTTGCCCAACGCCGGGTGGTCGATTCGATGACCTCACTCCGGGACCTGCTCGGCCAGGGCCTCGACCACCTCGAGCGGCTCTATGCGCAGGGCGACTCGATCACGGGGTTGGCCACCGGGTACACCGACCTCGACGAGTTGCTCTCCGGGCTGCAACCGTCCAACCTCATCGTGGTCGGGGCGCGACCGGCCATGGGGAAGACCGCCTTCGCCCTGGGCATGGTGGCCCACGCCGGCATCAAGCTGCACGTGCCGACCCTGCTGTTCTCGCTCGAGATGAGCCATATGGAGCTCACGCAGCGCCTGCTCGGGTCCGAGTCGCGGGTCGACGCCAGCCGCATGCGTACCGGCAACCTTCGCGAAGGCGACTGGGCCAAGGTGGGCAACGCCATCAGCCGGATGAGCGAGGCGCCCATCTTCATCGACGACAATCCCAACCTGACGGTGATGGACATCCGGGCCCGGGCCCGACGGCTCAAGAGCCGTGAGGGACTGGGGCTGGTGGTGGTGGACTACCTCCAGCTGATGACCGGTCGCCATGGCGCGGAGAACAGACAGGTCGAAGTGTCGGAGATCAGCCGTGGCCTCAAGATCCTGGCCCGCGAGCTCGAGGTGCCGGTCGTGGCCCTGTCACAGCTCTCGCGGGGGCTGGAGATGCGCCAGGACAAACGCCCCATGCTGTCGGATCTACGGGAGTCCGGCTCCATCGAACAGGACTCCGACGTGGTGATGTTCATCTATCGGGACGAGATCTACAACCCCGAGTCGACGGACAGCCAGGGCACGGCGGAGATCATCGTGGCCAAGCATCGCAACGGGCCCACCGGCGTGCAGCGCCTGGCCTTCATCGGCCACCACACCCGATTCGACAACATGGCCCGGGTCTAGCCATCGCCGAGAAGGCCGCCGACGACCGGATGGGCTCCGCCTCCGGGAGCCGGCTCGCTGCCTTCTGGCGGTAGGCCATCAGCTGGGGGCGGGGGAACCGGGCGGGGCGGGGCGGTTCGTGGGTCCGCCCGGGTTCGAGGCGGCCACGGCGGCCAGGATCCTCTCGATGGCCTGGTCCTGGGCCTCGAGGTGCTTCTGGATCTGCAGCGCCTCGTGGAGCACGGCGTCGGCGTCCTTGTAGGTGGCCTCGGAGCGCTTGTCCGAGGCGGCGCTCAGGATGTTCTGGCCCACGATGATGATCGACAGCAGGACCAACTGCAGGAATGTCTGGGCGATCCACGAGATGATCGCCGGCCTTCCCGCCTTGATGGCGTCGGGCAGGCTGATCAGGGCCAGCACCGCGAAGGCGTAGGCGCACCACATGGTTCCGACGCCGCTGGTGATCTTGATCGCCAGCCAGGCGTTGACGCGCCGGGCCCGGTTGTCGTGGGCCAGCTGGTCCGCCACCTTGACGGGGGCGTGGGCCTTGCGCTCCTCGATGTAGGGGTGCGGCAGGTGGGTGAACAGAGTGGACATGGAACGATGGTGGCACCACGGAGGCCCGAATTCGGTGATGATGGAGCGGTGGTCCCATTCGAGCTGCCCCGGGTCCCGGCCTCGGCGGGCGCCCTCATCCGCAACGGTGCCGGGCAGCTGTTGATCCTCCAGCCGACCTACAAATCCGGGTGGACCATCCCCGGGGGCCAGATCGAGTCCGACGGCGAGTCCCCCTGGGAGGGGTGCCGACGCGAGGTCCTCGAAGAGACGGGCCTCACGGTGACGGCGGGCCGACTGGCCTGCGTGGACTTCCTCCGACCCCGACCCCGACGGCCCGGAGGGCTGCGGTTCCTGTTCGACTGCGGCTCGATCGACGCCACCGCACAGGAGGGAATCGTGCTCCAGGACGACGAGATCGGTGCGCTCCGCTGGGTCGCACCCGCCGAGGCCGGCGACTCATTGAGCGGTCCGGTGGGGCGCCGGGTCGGCCAGGCGCTGCGTGCCACCACCACCGTCTACCTCGAGGACGGGCGACCGGTGCCGGGGGTCAGCGGCTGACGTCGGCGTCGCCCGGCCGCAGGCCGGCCGGGCGGGCGAGGTCGGCCACGAACCGGGTGAGCGCCACCCGATCGAGGTCGGCGATGCGGGTGCAGGCGAACCACGGCTCACCGGGGACCACCTCGGCCACCGGATGCAGCTCGACGACGGCACGGCGATCGAGGGCGTCGGCGCACACGAAATCCGGGAGCAGGCTGATCCCCAGGCCGTGCTCCACGGCCGAGGCCACGGCGCGGAGGTCGGGGGCGACCAGACGGAGGTCCCCGCCGAACGGCCGGCCCAGTGCCGACTGCCAGAATCGCCGCGTGATGGGCAGCTCGGCGCTGTAGGCCACCCACGGCTTGCCCACCAACCACGATCCGAGCTCCGACAGGGACGCCATGGGCACTCCCGGTGCCAGCACGGGCGCTCCGACCAGGGTGAACCGTTTCATGCCGATCGGCGTCGAGGTCAGGGACCGTCGGCCCGGGGTGCCGCTGGTCACCGCCACATCGAGCTCACCCTGGCTCAGGAGGTCGATGATCTCGGCGTCGGGGCCGAACCGGGCCACCAGGGGCGTGCCCGGGTCGACCCTGGGCAGCACGGCGTGGGAGAAGAACTCCGCCGACGAACCGACCCGGATGGTCGGCGCCGGACGGGCTGTGGTCCCGGTCTCGAGGCCGACCAGCACATGCTCCAGACGGTCCAGAGAATCCGACACCTGGGCCAGCAGTTCCCGGCCGCGGCGGGTCGGCTCGACCCCCTGCGGTGTCCGGTTGAACACGGAGAAGCCGAGGCGTCGCTCGAGCGAGGCGATGTGCTGGCTGGCCGCCGGTTGGGACAGGCCCCGTTGACCCGCGCCCCCGCTGACCGACCCGGACCGGTAGACGGCCACGAAGGTCCGCAGCCATTCTGACGCTGCCATAAGGTCACCTTATATCAATAATCGAGGATTCTTGTTTGCCAATGGACAGGACGAGGCGCATGCTGGATCGATGTCCGATGCCATCTACACCCATGGCCACCACGAGAGCGTGCTGCGGTCCCACCGATGGCGCACGGCCGAGAACTCCGCCGGGTACCTGTTGGACCACCTCCGACCCGGGATGTCCCTGCTCGACGTGGGATGCGGCCCCGGCACCATCACCTGCGACCTCGCCGACCGGGTGGCCCCCGGTGCGGTGGTGGGCCTCGATGCCTCGGAGCCGGTGATCGCCGAGGCGCGGGCCCTGGCTGCGACATCCGGCCGGTTGTCGGTCTCCTTCGAGGTCGGCAACCTGTTCGATCTGCCGTTCGAGGACGCGAGCCTGGATGTCGTCCATGCCCATCAGGTCCTCCAGCACGTGGGAGAGCCGGTGGCCGCCCTGGTCGAGATGCGCAGGGTGTGCCGGGCGGGAGGCATCGTCGCCGTCCGGGACGGTGACTACCCGGCCATGTGCTTCTTTCCCGGCGATCCGGAGCTCGGCCGTGCCCTTGACGCCTACGGGGTGCTGACCCGGGTCAACGGGGCCAACTGGGATGCGGGGCGCAGGCTGTTGCACTGGGCCCGCCAGGTGGGGTTCACGTCGGTGGTGGCCTCGGCGTCCACCTGGTGCTTCGCCACTCCGGAGGAGCGGGCGTGGTGGGGCGGCCTGTGGGCGGACCGGTTCACCGAGTCGTCGCTGGCCGACCAGCTCCTCGGGAGCGGGATCGCCGGGCCGCCGGACCTGGGGTCGTTCGCCGCCGCGTGGCGACGGTGGGCGGCATCGCCGGACGGATGGTTCGCGGTGCTCCACGGCGAGGTGCTCTGTACCGTCTGACGGCGGCAGCGAGCCTGATGGCGGTGACGAGCGTCCCGTTCGTCGCCGGGGGTGGGTCTGGGTTAGTTCAGTACGGCGGTGAGGAACCGTTCCGGCGCCTCGACCATCGGGTAGTGGCCCACGCCGTCGAGCACCTCGAGCCGGATGTCGGGCCGGGCGCGGCCGAGGGCCTCGGTCATGGCCGGCACGGCGATGGGGTCGTCCCGTCCCCACACCACCGAGAGGGGCGAGGGATGGCGCTCGATGGCTCCGGTGAAGCGCCGTTCGTGGCGCCTGCGCTCCTCGATGTAGCGGATGAGCCGGGGGAGCAGGAGGGGACCGTCGAGGTGGGCGATCATCTCCCCCAGCGCCTCGGTCTCCGACCCGCTGACCTCGGTGTCGGCTGAGTAGGTGGCGACCACTCCGGCCGTCACCGCCGACGCCTCCAGTCCGTGCGGCGCCAACCGCTCGTCGGGCAGCCCGAGGAGGAAGTGCTGCCCGGCGCTCAGGTGGGCCAGCTCCAGATAGATGCTGCCGTTGGTCAGGGTCCGGTCGGTGATCTCGGCCTCCCATCCGCCTTCGAGGATGCGGGCCAGCAGCTCACCGCCCACGGTGTCACCCATGTCATGGGTCAACAGACCGAGTCGGCTCACTCCGAGCTGACCCAGCCAGTCGGCGGCGATGTCTGCCTGGCCGGCGAGGGTGTAGGCGATGTCCGGCTTGTCGGACAGGCCGTAGCCGAGCATGTCGAGCAGCAGCACCCTGCGGTCGGCGGCCAGCCCGTCGGCCACGCGGTGGAAGTCGAACGAGCACGACGGGAACCCGTGCAGGACGAGCAGGGGCGGGTGCCGCTCGGCCCCGGCGGCCGGGATGTCCACGGTGAAGATGCTGCGGCCGCAGAGGCGGACCATCCGGCCGCGCCCCCTCCAGGCTTCCCCGAGGGCATTCACGGGGTCAGGCGCTCCCGGAAGAAGGACAGCACCTGGTCCAGGGCGTCCCGGGTCGGCGTCCCCGGTCGGTCGTCGAGGTCTTCGGTGAGCACCGAATGGGCCATCTTCTTGTGTCCGTGCGGATTCCCGGGGGTCGAGTCCAGCTCGACGGCCACGAAGGCATCGCCGAGCAGCTGGCGAAGGTGCTCGAACCGTTCCGGCGGGCTCCAGGTGTCGCCACTGAAGCGGAGTCCGAGGACACAGGTCCCCGCCAACGCGCGTTGCTGCACCCGTTTGGTGTCCGACTCGGAGAGCCCCACCGCCCGGCGCCGCGACCGGCTCACGGGAAACGGAAGGGAGGGCTGGCTGAGAACCGGGGCCACCACCACGTCGTCGACCATCATCCCGAGGGCGAAGCCGCCCGTGAAGCACATCCCGACCGCTCCCACCCCGGGCCCGCCACACCGTCGGTGCTCGTCCTGGGCCAGAGCCCGCAACCAGCTGATGATCGGGCTCGTCCTGCCGAGGGCCAGCACCGTGAACTCGCGCGAGACGCACACCCTGGCCAGCGATCCGAGCGTATAGCCGTTGGAAGGGCTCCGGCCGTCCTGGCCGAAGACGTGTGGGAGCACGGCGGTGAAGCCGGCCCCGGCCACCGTGCGCCCGAATCGGGCCACGAGGGGGGTGATGCCGGGCAACTCGCTGATCACGATGACCGCCGGTCCCGAACCGAGCCGGTAGATGACCCGGGCCGTGCCCTCGGCGGTGAAGGTGGACGACTCGAAGTCCGCCAGGGTGTCGGTCATGGGTTGACGTTACTCCCGGGCCCCGTCTCAGCCAGGCCCAGAGTCACCACCGCGGGCCGGTGGTCGGACCCGGCGAAGCCGCCGATGCGAGCGCCCGACACCGACACCGACTGGGTCACCAGCACATGGTCGAGCTGACTGTGGGGTCGGTGGGCGGGCCAGCTCCGTCCTCGCACGGCCCGGCGCCAACCCCGGAAGTAGGAGGTGGTGGGCGGGCCCCAGAGGTTCATGTCACCGGCCAGCACCGCGGCCGAGTCCACCGGCGGGAGCTGTTTGCTCAGCCGTCGGTACTGGGCGTGCGACCCGTGCGTGATGTGCGACATGTGCGTTCCGCACACGGTGAGGTCGCCGGCCTGCAGCCGGACGGTGCCGCGTATGACGGCCCGATAGGCGGGGTCCCGCTTCAAGCGGCCGAGCTGGATGACCTCGACGTCCCGGACCGGCAGTCGCGACAGCAGGGCCACGCCCCAGTGGCCCCGGGCGAAGGGTCGGTCAGGAGGGCCGGCCGGGACCCGATAGCGCTCGAGGTCGAGTCGCAGCGTCTTGCGGACCTGGCTGGCCAGCGGCCCCCAACGCCGGGTCGTGGTGGGGACCGGGGAGTAGAGGCGGCCCCGGGCCAGTCCTACCTCCTCCACCACCTGGTAGCCGAGCCGGGAGGCCACCAGCCCGGCCGTGCTCACGCTGCCGTCGTCCGGCTCCCACGACTCCTGGATCACGAGGATGTCGGCACCGAGGGCGTCGCACTGGCCGACGACATCGAAGGGCCGGCCCCACCCGTCGACGCCCATGTGGACATTGAAGGTGGCCAGGGTGAGCGACGCCGGGGGGCGTTGGTCGGTCACGTGGTCAGGGTCGACCGAGGGTGGCAGCCCTGTCGGCCAGCTCGTCCCGGAAGTCGGGATGGGCGATGGCCACGAGCGCGGCGGCCCGCTCGCGCACGGTGCGCCCCGACAGGTCGGCGGCGCCGTACTCGGTGATGACCACCCCGGTGTGATGACGCGGCGTGGACACCACCGACCCCTCGGGCAGCAGCGGCACGATACGCGACCGGGTCACGCCGTTGGTCACTGCCGTCGAGCGCAGGCAGATCAGCGAGTGGTCCTCGATGCGCAGTTCGGCGCCGGCCACGAAGTCCTCGTGGCCGCCCACCCCCGAGATCTGCTTGCCGTCGATGTGGTCGGCCACCACCTGCCCGTACAGGTCGACGCTCAGGGCGCCGTTGATGGAGACGAACGAGTGGTTGCGGGCGATGACCGTCGGGTCGTTGACCACCTGCACGGGCACGAGGGCGACGTCCCGGTTGCCGTCCAGCCAACGGTAGAGCTCCGTGGAGCCGAGGGCGAAGGTGGCGATGGACACACCGTTGAAGACGCTCTTGGCGTCGTTGGTCACCTTGCCGGCCAGATGCAGCTGCATGAGCCCGTCGGTGAACATCTCGGTGTGGATCCCGTAGGAGCCCCCGGTCCCGGAGGCCAGCTGGGAGGCCACCATGTCCGGCACGGCCCCGATGCCGATCTGCAGGGTGGCCCCGTCGACGATGAAGGAGCGGGCCCGCTCGGCGATGGCCTGATCGATGTCGTCCGGCGCCGCCTGGGGCAGGGCGAAGGGCGCACCGCCGTTCTCGACGACCACGTCGGCCAGGTCGAGCGGTAGGGCATTGGTGTAGTCCGGTGGCAACGAACAGGTCCGGGGCAGGTTGGGGTTGACCTCGATGACCAACAACCGGTCGGGATCGCTCCCCGCCATCACGAGCTCGTCGTAGGTGGCCCCCAGGTGGAGCGAGAGATTGACCATCCCGTCGGCGTCGGGGGGAGCCGCCTGGGCCGTCATCACCCGCGGGGCGAACCGCCGGAGGATGGGTGCGAACTGGCGGAACCCACCCGGCACCAGGTCGATGTTGGCCCCCTGGGCCAGCATGGTGCGCTCGGCAGGCCCGAAGAAGCCGCACCGGTAGGACACCTTTGGATGGGTGAGCACGGTGTAGTAGCCGAGGAGGAGTGCCCCGCCGAAGGTCAGGTCCTCCCAGTCGTCCCTGGCCCCGAGGGCGGTGAAGAAGGCGTCCGGGTTGGCCGGACCGAGCCCGAACCCGATGGTGTCCCGGGTCCGGATCCGAGCCGCCGCATCGGCCGGGGTGGCGAAGGTGGGTGCCATCGCCCCAGTGTGTCATCCGCGTCGGGCGCAACCGCTGTCAACCGCCGTGGCGCCGGTGGCCGTCGAGCGGTCGCCCACCACCGGTGGGACGATGGGCCCATGAAGATCGATACCTCGCTGTCGGGGCTCGAGGACGCACCCGACCATGCACGACGCCTCGAGGGACTGGGAGTGGACGGGGCCTTCACCTTCGAGGGTCCGCACGAGGTCTTCACCCCCCTGATCCTGGCCGCGCCGGCGACCACCTCCTTGGAGCTGAGCACCAATGTGGCCATCGCCTTCCCCCGCAATCCCATCCAGCTCGCCCACCAGGCCTATGACCTCCAGCTGCTGTCCCGGGGCCGATTCACCCTGGGACTGGGCTCGCAGATCCGGGCCCAGGTGGAGCGAGAGATTGACCAACCCGTCGGCGTCGGGGGGAGCCGCCTGGGCCGTCATCACCCGCGGGGCGAACAGCCGGAGGATGGGTGCGAACAGGCGGAACCCACCCGGCACCAGGTCGATGTTGGCCCCCTGGGCCAGCATG